>JAQIDA010000043.1 GCA_027858275.1 Candidatus Kapaibacterium sp.
GGTCTATGATATTAATAAAAAATTCGATAAACCGTTTTTATTTAAAACTCCTAAATCGATAAAACGTTACAAACTTGATTAGAAGCTCTATTTACAAGATTGATTAATCTAATAAATAACATAGACATAACAGATGATTAAAGGCAAAATTAAAACAGAAATATCCAAATCTATGCTGTTCGGCATTGTTTTGTTTGTTAGTATGGTTTTGTCGATTAATGCTGAAAATATCAGGCAATCGGACAGCACTCTTACGGATCCTGTTTATAAAATTCAATTAACTGACTCATCTATTGTTGTTGACGAGAACCTCTCATCTACATTTAATTCTTCCACCATCAGCATATCTGATTCTTCTGATGTCATTACATTAGCCGCCCCTCCCTCCGGATCAGGTCCGGATACTGTTATTGTTTACTCTGCCAAACGTCGTATGGCTTTCAATGTGAAATCAAAAATAATGTATATGAACGGTGATTCGAAATTGAAATTTTCTCAGCAAAATCTTGAAGCAGACAATATCAAAATACTTTTCGATGAATCTCTAATCCAAGCCACTGCGACAAAAGATGCCGACGGCAAGGGGATTGGCTATCCGGAATTTACAGACAAAGGAGAGACTTTTTACGGAGAGACCATACTTTATAACTTCAGGACAAAGCAGGGCACGATTAAGATGGGTGAAACCAAAATGAGTGAAGGTTTCTATTATGGTGACAAGATTAAAATGCTGTCTAAGTCGGAATTGTTCATCAAAGACGGTTGTTATACAACTTGCGAGGCTCCGCATCCTCATTACTATTTTGGCTCTCCGAAAATGAAAGTAGTTGCTAAAGATAAAGTCTTTATCGACCCGATTATCTTTTATGTTGAGGATATGCCGATTTTCATTCTTCCGGTTGGCTTGTTTTTTCCCAATAAGACAGGTCGGCAATCGGGCATAATGATACCGTCGTTCAATTTTTCCAGCAATCGTGGTATATCTTTTGAAGATTTCGGGTTTTATTGGGCTGCAAGCGATTATTACGACACTCAAATTCGCGGCAATTATTATTCTAAGGGCGGATATGTATTTAAAAACAATCATCGTTGGAAGTTGAGAGATGTTCACAGCGGCAGTCTTGATATCGAATACGGAGAAACAAGATTTAGTCCCGACGACGAATTTAATACGACATATAAAATCAACTTGAAGCACAATCATACATTTTCTCCACAGACGCGTATAAATGCCGCGGTAAACTATATGGGCGGCAACCACTTGAGGAATACAAGCCATTCTTACAGAGACATATTGAAGCAAAATATAAGTTCAAATGCGGGCCTTTCTCATTCGTTTGATGACTGGGGATCAATTTCATTGTCTATGAATGCCGATCAGAATATTTCAACAAAAGAATTAACAATGTCATTTCCGAATCTATCCTATTCGTTGCCGACTTGGAAGCCTTTGAAATCAGTCAAAAGTTTGCCTAAATGGGTGCAGAACGTATCGTTGAGATACAGCGGCAGGGGAGAGCATAACTACACAAAAAAATTAGATCCGTTAACTGATGATTCAACTTTCAAGCATACACATACCGGCAAAATTGTTCACTCTCCGAGTATTTCAATATCTCCAAAATTTGGATATTTTACATTTCAGCCGTCTGTATCTTTCGGAATGAATAATTATTTTCGTAGTGTTGAAAAAAGTTTCAATCCTGTTGATTCTACGATTGATGATGATATTACACACGGGTTCTTCACTGAATATAAATTCAGCACCGGCTTGAATGTGTCGACAAATCTATATGGGATAATCAGACCAAAATTATTCGGTGTTAATGCGGTTCGCCATACTTTCAATCCTCAGATTGGTTGGTCGTATACTCCTGATCAATCTGACAACAAAAATTTTTACAGAAGCTATATTGATAAGAAGCTCGGTGACACAGTTCTGTATTCTCGTTTTGCTTTAGACGGCGGCGGCATAGCTTCACGTATTGAATCTCAAACAATCAATTATTCAGTTAGAAATACTTTTGATGCCAAAATAGCTCAGGGAGATACATTGGATGATGAAAATATGAAGTTCTTCAAATGGGATTTCAGCGGGAACTATAATTTTATGGCGGATTCGTTGAAATTCAGTGATTTGCGTATGTCATTTGCGATACCGGATATGAGTTTCCTGCAACTGACTTCGTCGGCAAGATTCACTATGTATGACCAAGATCCTGTAACTAATGACTATAATGATGATGTTTCATATACAAAAGTGAATCGCTTTCTCTTTGATGAGGGCAAAGGCTTTCTTCGTTTAACAAATTTGACATTGAGGATCGGCACCTCATTTTCGTCTGACGGAGGAAATTCGGGATCAAATTTTGATAACAGAACAGACGATCACGACGAGTCAGCTGACAGCATAGAGACTGGTCTCGGATCCAGATTCAGCGAACGAATAGAATATGCGGAACAGCAAGTTGATCTATACGGCGATCGAACTTACGGATATTCCGTTTTCAATGTCCCCTGGCGAATGGGCGTTGATTTGAATTTCTCTTACGGCAGAGAGCGAATCAACAGAATCGATCGAGCTTTGACTCTTCGAGCGGATTTCTCCTTCAAAGTCGCGGGAACATGGGCTTTCAGCGGTAATATCGATTATGATTTTATTCGTGAGCAAATGGCATCGCCAAATATTACTATTCACAAAGACCTGCATTGTTGGGAGCTAAGTCTGAATTGGACACCTATAGGAGTTTACAAAGGTTTCTATCTCAGATTCAATATCAAGGCTCCGCAATTGCAAGATTTGAAGTATGAAAAACGAAGAAATCCATTCTATCGATGATTAGTTGTCGTCACTTTTATTCTTATAAAATTAATTTGAAATAGTGATAAATTATTGCTATATTGACACGTGTCAAGTATGTATCCTGTCTATAAACACAAAATATAAAGGCTTACAGCCCTCTATGAAAAAGATATTGATTATCGAAGATGAAGACATGGTTCGCGAAGGGATCGCCGAATTGCTTGGAGCTGAGGACTATATTGTATATACCGCAGAAAACGGCAATAGGGGCTTCCTGATCGCAAAGCAACATATTCCTGATTTAATTATCTGTGATATTAACATGCCTGAATTAAACGGCTACCAAACATTAGAACTCCTGCAACAAGATATATCAACGGCGGCTATACCATTTATATTTCTTACCGGCAAATCAGCCATGGACGATCTTAGAGACGGAATGGACTTAGGGGCTGACGATTATTTAACAAAACCTTTCAAAGCTGTTGAATTGTTTAAAGCCGTTGAAGTTCGATTGAAGAAAAAGGATCTTTTTGAAAGCCAATATGAAAAAAAATATGATGATCTAAAACTTCGTATATCAAGCGTATTGCCACAAGAACTTCGAATTCCGTTGAACGCAATCGTTAGTTCCTCACAATTGTTGCACGCAAGTCCTGATACATTGACAGACAAAGAGAGAGCTGATCATCAGAAGAATGTTTTTCAGTCTGCATCACGATTAGATTCCGTGATTTCTAATTATCTTCTGTATGTTGAATTAGAGCTAATTTCTCTGGATTCTAAACGCCGACACATTCTCCGCAAATATTCCGAATTTGATTCTACCGGTCTCGGAGCTGAAGCAATTGTTAATAATTTAGAAGAAAAACATCATCGATTCGGCGATGTTTCTAACAGAATTGATAATCATCAAATATTCATGGTCAAAGACCATTTCTTGAAAATGTTAGAAGAAGTAATTGATAATGCCTTCAAATTTTCTAAACCCGGATCAAAGATAGAAATTTACTCGGGACTGATTGCAGGAAAATATGTAATCACGGTCAAAGATTTCGGTAGGGGAATGACCGAGGAACAGATTTCTAAAATTCAAGCTTTTGATCAGTTCGACAATGAGGTTCAAGACCGGCAAAGGCCGGGTTCCGGACTCGCTATTGTCCGAAGATTAGCAGAACTATACGGAATAGAAATGGAAATTATCTCCGAATTGAATAAGTATACCGGAGTTTTTTTTGTTTTTCCGGAAGAACTAAAACTGTAAAATCAGAAATAATATTCAAATGTCAGAAAAGCTGCATTAGGATAATAACTATATTCAGTCATTTTATCGCCATAGAAGAACATGGCGTTCGCTTTCAGATTGATATTGTCACTTGCGGAATAGCTCAAGCCGCCTCCGACAAATCCGCTTTGGTCGTTTAGATTTGTGATATTGTTCAGCGAAAGAGATGTCAAATCACCGACTTTCCATGATATTAATCCGGTTAAATAATGTCGACCGAGATTTTGAATTTCTCCCTTGATCAATCTGATGAAATCATTGAATAGTTCCGCTCCGGCACAATTCAGGCATGATCGTCCTTCGCCGTTGAACTGATATTCAATTACTCCGTACCAATCAGCATTAAATTGATAATCCAAACCTGCTATGGCTCTTACAAAATTAGAATCAGCATGACTCTCGTTAAACGAAGCGATTGCTTCCGCTCGGAACCCAATACCATAAATAATATCTCCGGCTAAATCAGAACCGATAACGATTCGATTATCAAAATATCCTGACATCAATGATATATCAAATTTCTTGTAATTTGTTCTGAATCGAGCACCGTAATCCGCGTCTTTCCATATATTCCCAAAACTGTAAACTAATTCAAGATCAGTGAAATTGCCGATAAAATATTTAACAGAAACCGCGTCCGCTCCGTCCTTTTCAAATTTGCTGTAGTTCGCGGGATTGATCGGGTTGAATAAATCCGTCGGCTGCCAAACTCTGCCGACTCCCCAAGAAATCCGCTGACGACCCAAGACTACTTCACCCCAATCAAAAATATGCTTATAGTAGAACCTGTCGATATAATGCTTCGAAGTAAATTTTCCATTATTATATAAATCATCAGATAAGTCCACAGCCTGTCTGTTAGAAATATCCGAAAATTTCAATCCAGGTATATCGAGACCGCCGGTGAAAGCTTCCAAATCATCGAACGACATATTTATCTCGCTGAAATTCATATCAATTTCATAATGAACAGTCAATCTCGAATTCTCACTAAAATTAATAGTCGGACGAAGTCTCAGCCGAGTCAGATTGCCGAAAAATATCTCAGCAACTTCAGATTCAGCTGTTAGATCACTGACAGATTGCATCATCGGCATGATATAAATGTATCCGTCAAATTCGAATTCTGTCTCCGATTTTAAGGTTTGGGACATTAAAGAGCTCATTGTTGCTAATATAACAATGATATAAAAATTCGTGTTCTTTCTCATAATATATTCTTTCTGCCGGAATCCATCCGAAGGTGCGGCTGTAAACTCTTGGATGGAATCCACTGAAGAAAGTGGAATCCGTCAAGAGTTCTTCTCTTCCAATCCTAATTCTTAATCGTCTCCTCAATCAAACCGTCTCTGATTTTATACAAAATCTTGGCTCTTTCAATAACCTGCCGATCATGTGAAGAAAAGATAAAAGTAATTCCTTTTTCTTCATTCATCTTTTGCATCAAATCAAGCAGTCGTCCGCCTGTTTTTGAGTCTAAG
>JAQIDA010000073.1 GCA_027858275.1 Candidatus Kapaibacterium sp.
AGACATTGAGATCGAAGTTCCTGAATTTGATTACGCCCCGGAAATTCAATTCAACTGTATGTATACTTTCACTGCTTCAAAAATCAGACTGTCTGCCTTCTATAAATATACAGGCGAAATTTCGGCGCATCATATCGGAGTGGATGACGAAGGCGGTGAGAGATTGAATCAATACATAAAAGGCGATTATCATATCTTGGATCTATCCGTTTCAAGAGAATTCTTTGATAAATTGATGGACTTCAGTATCGGCGGTAAAAATTTATTTGATGTGAAAAACATCGAGACGATATATGGTGCTTCAGGAGCACCTTCGGAAACATCCGGAAGCAGACCGGTATCTTTCGGACGAACGGCTTACGTAAAAATCAAGTTTAACTTTTAACAATTGTTTGTGAAAAAATATATAATGATCATGAAAAAATATATAAATTCGGCGATAGTTCTTTTGCTTATAATCAGCTTAAGCTCCTGCTTTACGGAAGAAACTCCGGTGACCCCTCATGAAGCCGGGGACGCAACTGTTAACAGCGTTACAATGGGGAAAAAATACGATACGCGCGTCTACTTTGATTTGGGAACTGACCAAGTTGTCGGCTCTCACAGTATTGACGATTGGGATATTGGGTTCTCTTGCGAGCCGGGAAATTTCTCAATTATTCTAAATGATTCAAAGCTAATGGAAGCCGGTGATCTCGGTCAAGTATCAATTGATACGCCTATTGATCCTGAAGACACAACTCTCACTATAGAGTGGAAATTCGATGAGCCGACAGGGCATAAAGACTCAACGGCAATCGGATTTTGGTACGAATCCGAAAACGGTATCAGCGCGGTTTCAAAAGAACATGTATATCTTGTTTATAAAGGTATTAACTCAAAATCCAGACCTCAGGGATATGTGAAATTGATGATTCAATCAGCTTCTGCTAATGAATATCTGATAACTTTTGCCGATCCCGACGGAACGAATAAACACGAACTTGTAGTCGAGACCAACGAGGACAAGAATTATGTTTACGTTTCATTTGCCGACGGCGGATCTGTAATTGATCTCGAGCCTCCCAAAACTGATTGGGACTTGCTTTTCACAAAGTACTGGGATTATTTTTATTTGAATGACGGGACTTTTCAGCCTTATTCCGTCTCCGGGTCACTGATTAATCCTTATTATGTCAAAGCGATCAGATCGACTTTGACGAAGCCTTTCTCCGCGGATTCTACTGTAGCGTTGCCCTTCGAGGAAATTACTTTTGCGGATGTTGATGAGTCAGCCCTATTGCCTGTAAAAAATATTATCGGATATACATGGAAGTGGTTCGATTTCGAACAATCTTATTATGTAATTCTGAGTTATAAAACATATCTCATCAGTGATACGGACGGATTCTTGTACAAACTCCGCTTCACGGATTTTTATGATGAAGACGGATACAAGGGATCTCCAAAATTTGAATTTGAGCGATTATAAAGCCAATAAAGCTTGCTCTGTTTCGACTTGAGAAAAATGTTTTTACAAGGAATATATAATGAATTCGGGAAATGAATAATGACTACAGGGAATCTTTTTTTTGATGCAATGATAAAGTTCGCGATTCTCGGCAGCGCCGGGGAAGTTGTCGCGAGTCTTATTACTAAGAGAAAAATTGAATTGTGGCGAGTATTTTACTCAATGCTCGTATGGGCTGCTCTCGGCGCATTAGTGAAGCTGATGTTCACCGGATTCCACGCGTTCACCGACGGTTTGATCGCTAAGGGATATTTACCCAAAGGACATATTTCACAAGCGTTTTTCAAATCTTTTTTTACTAACGCAATGTTCGGGCCATGGATAATAATCCTACACCGCCTGCTCGACAATCTTCCGAGCAGAACACTGAGCGTACCCACGCAAGGACTCAAAGGCGCAATGATGACATTAGTATGGTTCTGGATTCCGGCACACACGATTACCTTCGCCCTGCCTTTAGAATATCAAATATTGCTCGCGGCGATTTGGAGCTTTGTTTTGGGTCTTATACTCGGATTTTTCAAGCGCAGTAAACCGGCAATTGCAAAATAATCTCGCAGATATAACATATATATTATAATTTTTAAAATGAAGCATTAAACAGACTCACAATGATAAAAATAATAATTGCCGACGACCACTCGATTGTCCGAAAAGGACTCAAGGATATTCTG
>JAQIDA010000086.1 GCA_027858275.1 Candidatus Kapaibacterium sp.
AATATTGGATATTATTTCCTCCCCCTTGTGGTCGCCCGGCGAAACACAAACATGATTAACCATAAAATAAATCTACTTGCAATAACTCGGAGGCTAATTCCTCTCTGTACCTGATTAATTGTTTCAAAAACACAGACTAACCGCCTATACAACCGAATTCTCCCTGATTTGAAATTAGATTTTACTATCTTGAAACATTAGTTATTTAACATTTTATGCCTCGCGATAATTATTAGACGGAAAACTCCGCCCGGAGCAATTTGTGTGATACTGCGGCATAATAAAAACGGAGTCGGTTATGAAAGAAAACACAAGCAAAATCCTTTGGATTGATGATGAAATTGAATTATTAAAACCTCATATTATACTATTGAAACAGCGCAGTTATGACGTAGACACAGCCAGCAACGGCGAAGACGCTATCGAACTGTATCGTAGGAATCATTATGACCTAACTTTTTTAGATGAAAGCATGATCGGGATCAGCGGCTTGGAAACGCTCCCGTTTCTAAAAGATATTGACCCTTCGACTCCCGTTGTGATGGTAACTAAGAACGAAGCTGAAAGCGTCATGGAAGAAGCTATCGGCAAAAAAATTGATGATTATTTGACCAAACCGGTGAATCCTGCCCAAATACTTGCGGCTTGTAAAAAATTCCTCGATTCAAAACGCATAAAAGCCGAGAAATTGACTCAGGACTATCTTCAGGGATTCGCTGAAATTTCTCGTAAAATTATGACTGAGACTGATACTTGGGATGAGTGGTCGGAAATCTACGTTCAGCTTGTCAAATGGTCAATGGAGCTTGACAGAAATCCTGACCTCGGATTCAATGATACTCTTGCTGATCAGTTCAAAACTTGCAATGCCGAGTTTTCTAAATTCTTCGAGAAACATTATCATAATTGGATTCACAACGAAGCCGATCCGCACGCCCCGACATTCTCTAATAAAATTGTTGAGAAATTCGTGCTGCCAAAAATGAAAAACAACAAACCTACCGTGTTTTTTGTAATTGACGGAATGCGCGTTGATCAGTGGATGGTTATAGAAGAAGTTTTACGCCCTTATTTTAACTTCAAAAAAGACTATTATTCTTCAATTTTGCCTACGGCGACACCATTTGCCAGAAATGCTATTTTCGCGGGATTATTTCCCGATGATATTCAGAAACATTATCCTCAGTGGTGGATGGACGATATCAACAGCGAAGATCACAAAGCAAATGCCTATGAAAGAGAATTGCTACAAGAACAGTTGAACCGCAAACGCGTTAAATTGAATAATAATTTGAATTATATAAAAATTCATGAAACAGAGTTCGGCCGCAGAATTGAAAACAACATTCTCAACTACGCCAAAGCTGACCTGACGGCGATCGTTATAAACGCCATTGATATTATGGCTCATTCGCGTTCGGATTTTGCCATTCTGAAAGAAATAGCCCCCGATGAATCTGCCTACAGATCATTGACTAAATCATGGTTCCTGCACTCCAGTTTCTTCGGCATGCTCAAAGCACTCGCCGATAAAGACGTTAATATCGTTATCACTACCGACCACGGAACTATCAGATGTATGCACGGGGTCAAAGTATTGGGAGATAAAGCTACATCGACTTGCCTTAGATACAAATTCGGCAGAAACGTAAAAGCAGACAAGCGTCACGCAATGCAAATCAAAGATCCTCGCAATTACAGACTTCCTGCCAAAGGCATTACGGTCAACAACGTGATTGCCAAAGAGGACTATTACTTCGTATATCCGACAGATTATCATCACTACCTACAAAGATACAAAGACAGCTTCCAGCACGGAGGCATCTCTATGGAAGAGACAATAATCCCCGTGATCACACTCGAAAGCAAAGCCTAATCATAGCAACATTCGTAGAGACGCCCATTTGGGCGTCTCCTTTATATATATACCCTGCCGTCATTCGTAGAAACGCCCTAAACGGGCATCTTAGCAACCCGGAATAAGCAAAAAAATCCTCTTCTTACAATACTCCTTATCGATACCGACAAGAATAAACAAAAATTCCGTATATTCTTTTTTGAAAATTTGATAAATAAAGCGTTGGCTATGGAAAACAACCTAAGAGAATCTGAATATACAGCACCGGAAAAAATGAATGATGAAGAATTTGAAGTTGCTCTCCGACCGAAAACTTTCGATGACTTCACCGGACAAAATAAAATAGTAGAGAACTTGAGTATCTTCATCCAAGCCGCTAAACAGCGCGGAGAGGCTCTTGATCACGTGCTTTTGACAGGACCTCCCGGACTTGGCAAGACCACATTGAGCTATATTATCGCCCGTGAAATGAACAGCAATATAAAAATCACTTCGGGTCCGGTGCTCGAAAAGCCGGGCGATCTTGCCGGACTTCTCACCAATCTCGAAGAAGGTGATGTACTGTTTATCGACGAGATACACAGACTCTCAACCGTCGTCGAAGAGTATCTCTATTCCGCAATGGAGGAATATAGATTGGATATAATGATCGATTCCGGACCTTCAGCAAGAACCATTCAACTCTCCGTTCCTCAATTCACACTGATCGGAGCCACGACTCGAGCCGGTCTGTTGACTGCTCCGCTTCGTTCACGTTTCGGGATTATCAACCGCTTAGACTATTATAATAATGATGAGCTGACCAAAGTAGTCAAACGTTCGGCAGGATTGCTGAATGTGCCGATTGAAGATGACGCAGCCGGGGAACTCGCTTCAAGGTCTCGCGGTACACCTCGTATTGCCAATCGCTTGCTCCGTCGTACTCGCGACTTTGCTGAAGTAAAAGGCAGCGGTACGGTCGATCTTAAAATCACTCAAACTGCATTGCACGCTTTGGAAGTGGACCAATACGGTCTCGACGAAATGGATAAGCGCATTCTGCTCACTATTATTGAAAAGTTCAAAGGCGGTCCGGTCGGTATCAATACCATAGCTGTCGGAATCGGGGAAGAGCCGGGAACCATCGAAGAAGTTTATGAGCCCTTTTTGATTCAGCAAGGTTTTTTGAACAGAACTCCTCGCGGTCGCAAAGCAACAGCTCTGGCTTATAAACATTTTAATTTTGATATTCCTAACGATCCGGAATCATTGTTCTGATTTGTATTGCTTGCTTGTTATACAGCTCAGATCATAGTATGCATAAAAAAGTAACAATTCAATAATAATATTCTCCTAAAAATTCGATAATTTTGGACTCATATTTTTTGCGCGCTGAAAAGATGTTTAAACTCGGAAATAATTTATGTGCGGTATAGCAGGTATAGTTGAGTTCGGTTCCGGTGAATCGACTGTTACTAATGATATTCTTAAATCAATGAGTGACGTGATTGTCCATCGCGGTCCTGATTCTGAGGGACAGTTTGTCAGCGACAATCGCCAATGCGGGCTGGCTTTTCGCCGGCTCTCTATTATCGATCTGTCAGCGGCAGGGGATCAACCCATGCACTCACCCGACGGTCGTTATTCTATAGTATTTAACGGCGAAATTTATAACCACGAAAGTATTCGCAAAGATCTGAGATCTAAGGGCTATGAATATCGCTCGAAAACTGACACGGAAACCATTCTTTACGGCTATCGTGAATACGGGAAAGATATAGTAAACAAGCTCAACGGAATGTGGGCTTTCGCGATTTGGGACAATCAAAAACGTGAGCTTTTCTGCGCTCGTGACCGTATCGGCATCAAACCATTCTATTATACTCGTCAAAACGGACGCTTCTTGTTCGGTTCGGAAATTAAGTCTATCCTTCAACATCCGGCAATCTCCGCAGAATTAAATGAAGCTGAAATCCCCAATTATCTAAATTACGGTATGTCCGGCAGAACTACTCTTTTCAAGGACATTGTCAAATTATCCGCCGGCAATTCTTTGATTATCAATGCTCAGGGAGAAGTCAAAATAGAGCGTTATTGGAGTCCTATTGCGCAAAATCAGCAATACACTCAAATGGATGCCGTGGAATGTCAGGACGAAACTCTCCGTATATTGCGCATGGCAGTTGACGATCGAATGATGAGCGATGTACCTTTCGGCGTCTTTCTCAGCGGCGGAGTCGATTCGAGTCTAAACGTCGCGTTGATGGCGGAACTTATGGACAGACCGATTGATACTTATACTGTGGGATTCAAGGAACTTGAGCAATATAATGAACTTGAATACGCGCGCAAAGTATCGAAACTATTCCACACCAATCATCACGAAATACTGATTGACGAAAAAGACGCTTTCCCAATTCTGCAAGAACTGACTTGGTACGAGGACGAGCCGAATGCCGACCCTGTCTGCATACCGCTTTGGTTCCTCAGCAAACTGACCCGCGATTCGGGAACGACAGTTATCCAAGTGGGAGAGGGCAGTGACGAACAATTTGTCGGCTACAGTTGGATGCTCCGCGAGTACAATTTCTATAAATCATATTGGAAGTTTTTCACTTCCTTGCCGCAGTTTGCCCGCAAAATTATATATCAGGGGATCAAGCCCATTCTTATTAAAGCGAATCAACTGCTTATGTTAGATTATTTTCGCCGAGCGACTGAAAACGACGAATTATATTGGGGAGGTATATCCATTATGTCCCCGTCGCATCTCGGCTCGATATTCAACAAAGATTTTCATCATTTGACAAATATCACGGCTGATTTTGCCGGTACATTGCATGATGAAGCACGCTCTTTCCATGCTGAAGCAGACTTCCTACAGCGTGCTCTCTATGTAGAACTGTCGCAGCGGCTGTCTGAAATTTTATTGATGCGAGTAGATAAAATCGGTATGGCACACAGCATCGAAGCAAGAGTACCTTTCTTAGATCACCGACTTGTAGAATTCACGATGTCGATCCCTCCGTCAATCAAAACACCGGATAATAAACTCACTAAAAACGTGCTAAAAAAAGCCGTTGAACCACTTTTGCCCAATGAAATAATCTATAGAAAAAAAATGGGTTTCTGGGCTCCCGTAAACGAATGGATCAGAACAAGTTGGTTCGATTACACCAAATCAACAATTCTTGATTCAAGTCTGATGAAACGAGGTATCTTCAACACAGATTACATCAAGAAATTGCTCGAAATCCACCGTTCCGGCAAGCAGAATAAAGGCTTGGAACTGTTCTCAATTTTGTCCTTAGCTCTCTGGCACGAGAAGTTCATGGATTAACTCGATAAATTCACCTGTTTATCACAAAATTGCTTAAAACACGGTCATCGAGCGGAGTCGAGATGTCTTTGGCGACAAATATTAATTGCGAAAAACAGACAAATTATTATTCGCAAGACACCTCGACTCTGCGCGATGAATGCTGAGAATTAGCTCAACCTTTTATTCAATTCATGAATAATGCGGATTAAAAGAGGCGTTCTCTTTTTTATAGAGAGAAATTCTAATCAATAATCATAAAAAATGCCGGGCGATCACGGGGATCGTCCGGCATTTCAGTAATAATTCAAGTTTCAGCGAATGCCTACTGTTTCTCCAAATCCTTCAATTCCTCAGGATTATTATCATATTCATGTTTAGAATTATGATGATGATGATAATTATCATTCGGGGGAGAGAGCACTTTTTTCTTTTCTCTCAAAACATCAAGTTCATCGCAAGTCAGAGATTTATAAATACCTGCTTTAGGAATATGTACATAGACTGTTTCCTTGAAAATATCAGCTTTGATAACTCGCGCTTCGCCTTCGGGCAATAAAATTCTCGAATTCAAAGGCGGGAATTTCTTGGAAGCTTCTGCGTATACCGGATATTCATATAACAGACAACACTTCAGTCTGCCGCAATAACCGCTTAGCTTTGCCACATTGTTGGACAGCTGTTGTACTCTGGCGTGGTCAAGAGTCACATGACAATTTTCTCCGCCTATGCCTGCGCAACAGAGTGTTCTGCCGCAAGGCCCCATCCCGCCGATCCTCTTGGCTTCTTCCCTTGTGCTGATCTGTCGCAATTCAATTCTTGTTCTGAAAGTCCTTGCTAATTCTTTAACAAGCAATCGGAAGTCAATACGTTGAGGAGCAGTGAAGGAAACAGTCAATCTCTGGCGATCAAACTGCCAGTCGGCATCAGTGACCTTCATGTCCAAATTGAATCGTTCAGCCAATTCCTCTGTCTTGGCTACGGCACGCTTTTCTTCTTCTGCGTTACGTTTCAAATTTTCATAATCGTTTTGATCCGCAATGCGTATAATCGGCATAAGTCGTTTCTTTGGATTGTCTCCGTAGGACTGGCAATACTTATCGTAAGCAATAAGCCCGCAAGCCGTAACAGTCCCCATATCCATCCCGTTTTCAACTTGAACTAAGATATATTCAAAATTGTTGAGTTCAACATTATCAGGATTTCTGAAAAGCTGTTTGCGACGATTATCTCATGCCGCCTCGATTTGGTGTGCGCTTAAGGCGCTTAGTCCGGCTTC
>JAQIDA010000132.1 GCA_027858275.1 Candidatus Kapaibacterium sp.
TGACTATATTACTAAGCCTTTTCGAAAAGCACAGATAATCTTTTCTGTCAATCGAGCGATGACATATCAGCGATTGCTGCGCGAAGAAGAATCCGTTGACAGAATGTTCTCAATCAGTAAATGGGACGAAGCCTCAACAGCCTTCAGGCAGGAATATATCAAACGTTTGTCGTTTGAAGAAAGTGATATAGCAAAATTGTCTTTGCTGTCCGGTATTCCCGAAAATGTCATAGCTGAAGAATTAAAAATTATTGAACAAAATAAATAATATACAGGAGAGCTGATGAAAAATGTTACGGCCGGTGATCTGATGATCCCATTGGATCAGTATCCTCATATCCCATATTGGTTTACTATCAGACAGGCAATAGCCGAAATATTTTACGGCGAGCTGATTATTGAAAACAAGCGTTCTTTGCCGAGATCTGTTCTGGTTTTTGACGAAGAATACAAATTGCTCGGCATAGTTCGTCGACGTGATATTATGGCCGGTTTTGACCCCGGAAGTATGTTCGCCCGAAAAACAAACCCAAACAAGCAAATGTTCAATTTGAAAGTTGATTCCGATCTGCTTGAAATGTCGAATTTCGAAATTCTGGAATCTTTCAAACAAAAATCTGAGATGTCTGTTGCGGAAGTTATGCTGCCAATTGATGTGACCCTCAATCATGATGATCATCTTGTGAAAATTATCCATGAATTGAGTGATTACAAACATGCTTTGATACCCGTTATGCAGGATGGCGCCGTAGTAGGTGTTGTTCGCACAGTTGAAACACTGAATAAGATCGGTGAGTTGTTGGATATATAACATGTAGTTTGTTTTTAATATCGGATTAGTTTATGAAAGATCAACCACATTATCAGGGTGAAGGATATTATCAGGGTGAAGAATTACCTGGAGTGCCGAACAAAATATATCTTGGCAATCAGGAAAAACCGAAAATTGATTGGAAACGGATATTCTTTTTATTCTTTGGCTTCGCAATCTTTTGCGGAGTTAATTTCTCCCCGGATTGGGCTGATGCAGTCGATCCCGCAGGCAAACACTTTGTGTTGACTCAACAAGGCAAAGCAGCGATAGGATTGTTCCTTATGACAGCCCTTTGGTGGGTGACGGAGGTTATCCCCATCGGCGTTACCAGTATTGCTGTCGGAGTGGTTCAGGCTCTGTTTCTTATCCGCCCCCCTAAAGTTGTATTCAATGAATTTATGGACCCAAGCGTTTGGTTTATTTTTGCCTCGCTGACCGTTGGATTAGCCTTTTCAAAAAGCGGTCTGACAAAAAGACTTGCCTATAAGATGCTCGCTTTAGTGGGCGAAAAAACTTCGATGATCTATCTCGGATCGTATATTATGGTCGCTCTGCTGACATTTATTATGGCGCATACCGCTGTAGCAGCAGCAATGTTCCCGCTTTTAATGACAATATACAGCCTTTATGATCCTCAAGGGAAACCGTCAAAATTCGGCAAAGGTCTGTTTATCGGTATGGCATTTGTAGCAGGAGCCGGCTCTATTGTGACCTTGCTCGGCGCGGCACGCGGTGCTGTTGCTCTCGGTTTCTATTCTGAAATGGGCGCAAAACTCGGCGACTCTTTCAAAGAAGTTACATTTTTTGAATTGACTTATTATATGCTGCCTCTCGGTCTGTTAATGGTCTTTCTTTGTTGGGTTTTCTTCATGATATTTTTCAAACCTGAAAAAGACAGAATCCCGGGCTTGAAAAACAAAGTAAAAATTCTCAGCAAGAATCTCGGCAGAATCAAACGTGACGAAATGATGACTCTTGTTATAGTGTTCTCGGCAGTCGCTGTTTTGAGTTTGAGATCATTTATTCCCGAATTAGGCGCTTTAAACAAAAGTGCGGTGTTGCTTGTTACGACGGTGCTTTTCTTTATATTCAAGATACTTGATATTAAAGACCTTGAGGATATACCTTGGAATATCATTCTTCTTTTCGGGGGAGCGATGTGTATCGGCTTTTGCTTATGGCAGACCGGCGCGGCGAATTGGCTTGCTGTCAATTGGCTGGTTATGTTCCAAGACTCGCATTGGTTTGTATTTGTAATGGGTATAACACTTTTCGTTTTAGTAATGACAAATTTGATTATGAACGTTGCGGCAATTTCAATTATTCTGCCCGTCGCATTAGTGATAGCCCCTTATCTCGGCGTAGCTCCCGAAGTCATTCTCTTCTGCGCTTTAGCGGCAGCGGGTATGCCGTTCTTATTGTTAGTAGGTGCCGCACCTAACGCAATCGCTTATGAAAGTCGTCAGTTTACATCAGGTCAATTCTTCGTCGCCGGAATTCCGATGAGTATAGTTTTGATGCTGGCTATCGGATTGTTTGTTTGGAAAATATGGCCTATGATGGGCATGGCTGTTACATTGTAAAATATTTATCGGAGATAAGAATGAGCAGATATTGCGTAGTGAATTGTATGGACGGAAGAATTCAAATTCCCGTGATTGAGTTTGTAAAAGAGAACTACGGAGTTGAATATGTTGATGCCGTAACGGAAGCCGGACCGATTATTTATCTCTCTGACAAACAAGATTCGGAAGAGTGCAGATCAATTGTGCGGCGTGTGGCTGTGTCAGAAAAGAAAAACAAAAGCGTTGGCGCAGCTGTGGTTGCTCACTATGATTGCCAAGGCAATCCACTTGGAAAAGAAGGACAACTGAAACAACTCGAAAAGTCAGTTGAATTCTTAAAAAAATCTTTCCCGAATCTAAGCATTAAAGGTCTGTGGGTAAACGAAAAGTGGCAGTGCGAAGAAATCTATTGATTTGAATCTCATATTCTTTTTCATCCGATGACTGTATATCCTCTAAAAAGTCATCGGATGATTTGTTTTTACCGGTCTCAGAAATATGAAATATATTCCAATCCCAATGTACGATTAGAACCGCTGCGTCTAGCTTGGTTCTCGAGCAAATCACGAGCCTGAAATTGAATTGTCAAACCATAAGCAAGTGACCATCTTAAACCAAGATTCAACAAGCCTTTTGCTTCTGTATAGACATCTGAATCATCGTCGAGTGTCGGATTAAATTCCAAGCTGATTGAAGCATTTTTGCCAAGCGATTGCTCCGCCCCTGCCCAGAAATTAATAAATCTGTTTGACGGAACCGGCTCAAAAGAATAATTCATGCCACCGTGAATTGCTACAGTGCCAAGTTCCCATCTAAAATTTTTGCTTGCTGCTAAAAACACTCCGGCTGACTGAGTTTGAAATCTCTTTGAGCTTGCGGAATACTTGCCCTTACCCTGTGTGTCAAGCCCGAGCACTAAAGCCGGAGCTATTAAAGTTTCGTTAAGAATTCTGATTCTCGCATGAAATCCGGGAAGATCCTGCCAATCAATAATGCCCTGCCCTATAATATCAGTTCCGCCAAAACTAAGTCCGACATTGAACCAAGAAAACGGCGCGGCATTAAAATGTGTTGTGATCCCGCCGTTGTTGAATGCGAGAACATCAACGGAATACGAACCCTTGGGCAGCAGACCCGCAGTCGGCATATCTACAATATACCTTGATTCAAACCCTGCGGCCGAACCGGCTGAACCCTGAGCGAAAACACAGGAGGAACTAACCAACAATAACAACACAGTGAAAATTACAGATTTGATTTTCATAATTATTCTCTAATATATTTCTTTATGCCGCTACTCTGCTAAGATATGAATTTAGCTTGAATTATGAAAATCATTTTTTTACGGGGGAGACCGGGAAGGTTCAATTCAGAATCGATAACAAAACCCGAGACCGTCTGTAGTCGGATAAAAAATGTAATTGGCCGCAACCGTTTTGGAGACCTTAGATTCATACGCCTTGTGAATAACTTTGCCGCTTATCGTTCCGATCACTGCTCCTACGGCTAAGTCTGTCGCCCAATGCTGATCGTAATACAATCTAATGATACTTGCTGATGTCGCCAAAGTGTAGAGACCGACGGAAGCCCATGAATTATCAGCTCTCTCCGCCAGAACGGAAGCCAACGCGAACGCTACTGCCGAATGTCTCGAAGGAAAAGAATGATTCATTTCAGACATTTCAAAGAATTCAAAATCACAGGCACCCTCTTCCAATCTCGGTCGACTGCGTCCCAATGTTATTCTGAACAACATCGTTACAGCTCCGGACAAGGCCATAGATTCAAACATCAATCTTCCCGTAGTTCTGAATTTGGGATTGTCTGCAAACATTCCGTACATAAACACGCTGCCGGCCAAAACATCCCCGGCAATGACATTTCCGAATTGATCAATCACGTTCAAATATGAATTCGGAAGAGGTCTTTCATTTCTCATTACAAGCGAGCGAATATCTTCGTCAAAAGGCATTAGCAAAGCTGTTCCTGCTACTACAGCCGCAACTTTCAAAAGATCATATCTGTCAACAGACAAGAACTCATTGCCTACCCAAACAGCGTCATTGCCGCAAGCTATAAACTCATCACACCCATTGTTCCGAAAAATGAATATGTAGAATCCCCGGATTCCGCGTAGCTGCTGCCCGCAAAAAACGCCAAAACGACAAATATCAATATTCTGTTAATGAAATGAGTCAATTATCTAATGCTTTCAAAATTTATAATTCAGATTAATTCCTGTTGGTAAAATCTGAAAGGAAAATGATTTGCTTGCTTGATCCTGTTTTGATTTATTATTGAAATACTCATCAGCTTTCACTACCGCAATGCCGCTCAGAGTTCCGATGCATGCACCCGCAAAAATATCCGACAGCCAATGCTGATCTTTATACGGTCTCGCAAACGCAGTGCCGGCAGCCAAAGAGTAGCCGACAGCATAAGACCACCATTTGTCGTATCGAAGCGCAAAGACAGTTGCCATTGAAAATACGCCCGTACTGTGTCCGGAAGGGAAGGAGTAGTACATATTTTTCGTCTCAAACCATTTGTAAGAGCAAGCCCCTTCTTCATTATAAGGTCGGCTGCGTCCAAAAGTAATTTTTAAAGTATGAGTATAAATTCCGCTGAGCAGCAGAGCCTCAAACATCAATCTGCCCGTTCCTCTCAACTTGTCGGAATCAAAAACCAATCCCGTCAAATATGTACTGCCGACAATAATACCCATACCTTGTAATGAGCCAAGTTCATTATGAAAGTCAAAATATTTGTCCGCCGCCGATGAACGATTGTTCAGCATAAAATCTCTAAAATCCTCATCGAAGGGCATACACGCCGCCGAACCGGCTATCACTCCGGTATAGATCAAAGCGTCTTGAGAATCAAAATCTTTAATGTTTCCAAAAACATGAAGCAGGTCACGACCTACTTTTCCAAAATCATTGAGAATTGTTTGACCCGGTCCGGGCTTTTCTTCCGCCTCTTGAGCGTTAACAATCACTGATGTCGTAAGAATTAAAATTATGACAAGGATTATCCGAGTACTGTATTTATAATATTTTTTCAAATCTGTATTATTTCCCCATATCCGTCAGTTGAGCTTTTCTTATCTTTGTACTTGTGAAATTTGGATTGTTCTCTGAAACACAATTTGGTTTTTCAATACTAACATCCGATATTAAATATACAAAATAATCGTTTTATAATTATGCGACGATTAGAGAAACACAGAATATAAATATGACCAAACCTATTGCCATTGTTGATTGTAATAACTTCTACGCTTCCTGCGAAAGGGTGTTCAACCCCAAAATGCAGGGTAGGCCAGTAGTCGTGTTATCAAACAACGACGGTATGATTATAGCCAGATCCGCCGAGGCAAAAGCTGTCGGGATTAAGATGGGCGAACCTCTGTTTAAAATTAAGGATTTAATTGAGCGCAAGAAAGTCGCTGTATTCTCTTCAAATTACGCTCTCTACGGCGATATGTCGCACAGAGTGATGAGCACTCTCGAACAATTCTCCCCCGACGTTGAGATATATTCCATTGATGAAGCATTTATGAAACTCGACGGCTTCGAACGTTACGATTTAGCTGAATACGGCAAAGAAATCTGCGAAACAGTAGAGCAATGGACCGGTATCCCGGTTTCAATCGGCATAGCAGAAACCAAAACTCTGGCGAAAATCGCGAATCGAGTAGCCAAAAATAATTCAAAATTCAGAGGAGTGTTGAATCTCTATAATTCAGATGAGAGAAAAAATGCTCTGCTTGCAACAGATGTCGCTGATGTATGGGGCGTCGGTCGTCAATACACGAAATTGCTCTATCGCAACGGAATCCGCAACGCCTATGAGTTGTCACTCGCAAAAGACAAATGGATACAGAAACACATGACTATAACAGGTTTGAAAACGGTTCACGAGCTGCGAGGAATTCCCTGTATAGAACACGAGGAAGGACCTCCTGCCAATAAAGCGATTATCGTTTCTCGCTCATTCAGTCATCTTGTCACAAGTATATCCGAAATTCGAGAAGCACTTGCGTTTTACGCTACGCGTGCCGGTGAGAAATTGCGAAAGCAGAAATCTGCCGCCAGTCTGATGACGATCTTTTTGCGCACTAATCCGTTCAAGCAATCGCCTCAATATCACAACGGTGTAGTCGTTAAACTCCCGATGCCTACAGATTCTACTATAGAAATGCTCGCATATTGCGACAAAGGACTCAAGCAGATTTTTCGCAAGGGATATAATTATCATAAAGTCGGAATAATGCTGACCGGGATTGTTCCTCTTGATAAATCACAGATTGCGCTTTTCGATACGGAAGACCGTATCAAAATGGCGAAAATCACAGAAGTGTTTGATAAGATTAATTCAGAAATGGGCGCGGGAACTCTGTTCTTCGGCACTGCCGGCACAAAAAAAGAATGGATCACCAAAGCCGAAATGAAATCTCCGAGATATACAACCCGTTGGGACGAACTCCCCGAAGCAAAGGCTGATGATTTGGATGAGCAGCAGACTGAATTGTTTTGAAACTGACTTTCTGCGTTGGGCGATGCCTGTTTGCTCGCCCAACGAATACATCAAACGATCATACAAATTGTTTACTCTTGATTTCTCCGTCGAGAGCCATTGTATGAACTTCAATTTCTAAATCTTCTCTGCCGGCAAGTTTTCGCGCTTCGGTAGTCATATTGATCAATCCCCCGCAGCAAGGCACGACCATGATTACAACAGTGACTTTAGTCGTATTTGCCATTTGGAAAATACCGGCTAATTTTTCCACATAAGGCTCTGTTCTGTCGAGCTTAGGGCAAGCGACAACAACTGAGCGTCCGCGGAAATAATCTTGATGAACATTTGCCGATGCGATTGGTCCGCAAGTAGACATTATCACGAGTTCGCTGTTTTTGAAATAAGGAGCATTTGGTCCGACCAGATGCAATTGAACCGGCCACTGAGCCAATTCGGAAGTGCTTCTTTGATTGCTTTCCGCTTCGACTTCTTCAACTTTTTGTTCGAAAGACATCATCTGTGATCCCGGACAGCCGCAGGCGCTTTCCTGATGTCCGTCGTGAACTTGAACATTTATTTTAGGCTTGATTTCACTCGTTTCGTCATCCAAAGGATTTTTAATTCCGAGTTCTTTGAGATATTCAATCGCTTCATTCAAGAACTCATCCGCATTATGATCGCGCAAATGTTTCATGTGAGCATTAAGCACCGATCGAGGTTTTTTCAGCATTATATCTAATACTTTTTTCTCATTATAAGGCTCGGCTTCTCTTTCCTCAACTGTGATCGCGCCTTGAGGACAATGACCGATACATGCACCCAAACCGTCACAAAAAAGATCGCTGATTAGTCGAACTTTGCCTTCAATTACCTGCAATGCGCCTTCGTGGCATTCAGGAACGCAATCGCCACATCCGTCGCATTTCTCTTCGTCTATTTTTATTATACTTCTAATCATTATAAGAGCTCCAAATTTTTTAATACAATCCTCATCAAAGACAAAACTTATATTATAATCAGATAATAATGTCTGAATTTAAGTCTTTAATTGTTTTAACAGTTAAAAAAGGAATTTATTGTCCGAAATATTGAAAATATTTTAAGTGTTTGTAAAATTAATGAATAACTCAGCCGTTATCCTATTGAGTATATACAACATAAGAAAACGGCATATGACAGTAATATTCTCAAAAAAATGTGAGCTTGGGATTCAAGCAGTGCTTTTTCTTTCAGCACAGTCTGATGAGTATAGATTTTCGGCTGCACGGATCTCTGAAAAATTGAATGTCCCCAAAGAATTTGTGTCTAAAGTATTACAAACATTGTCGCACAAAAAGCTTATCTGGTCTCGAAAGGGCAAAAACGGAGGCTTCTGTCTCGGCAAAAAAGCCTCAGAAATCAGATTGATTGATATAGTCGAAGCGATAGACGGTTTAGACATGTTCTGTAACTGTGTTCTCGGCTTCTCGGGCTGCTCTGACGAACATCCCTGCCCGGTGCATGACGAATGGGGCGGACTCCGCGAAAGAGCATTAGAAATGCTAAGATCCCAAACCTTGGAAGATCTCAGGGATAAAATCATTACAAAGATAGATGATATTTTCAAGCGTAATCAGTAGGTTGCGGTAAAAATATTTAAAAACAATTTTTTTTCTAATTAAACTATTTAAACAACAAGGCAGAAAATGAAAATGGTGTGGTTTATTTTGTTACTGCTAATCGGATTATTAATTTTCGGTGCATGCAATAAAACAGCTCTTGAAAAAAAGAGAGTAGGCGTTTCAGCATCAGAATTTATGGCTAAACTTGATGAATTGGGTTATTTTAAATATACTGACGATAAAAATCTTGATCGTGTAAAACAAAGCGTGGTTGAAGGTTATTGTCCGGAGTGTTAGATATATACTGAATATGACGATGACAGGGAAATGTTTCTTGACTATAGATTATATCACTACTGTCCGGTTAAAATAAAGCGAGTTGCCACTTTTCATCCTCCGGTCTATTCCGCATAATTTTGCGTGACTTCAGAATATCTATTAAGTGCTTTCTTTCCAAGAGAGTAGCCC
>JAQIDA010000178.1 GCA_027858275.1 Candidatus Kapaibacterium sp.
GTCTCAGTCTTTTATTTAATTTAATTAACATTTATTTAATCCATATTAAATCCGTAGTGTTTCTGCATTTGATTTATTTTTTTTTCGATGAATTTATCTGTTCTATTTAGTAATTGCCATAACTCCGCCGGCTCTGCTTTGAACGCCGTCTCTGTCAGTAATGCTAATCTGATACAGATAAGTGCCTGATGCGACCTTTTGACCTTGGTCATTATATCCGTCCCAAGGAATTTCTGAATTATGAGCCGTGCTGATATCCGTATTAATCGTTTTAACAAGCGCGCCGTGAGCAGTGTATATTGTCAATTCCGCCGTGAACGGAACAGCGGCGTTATGAACAAATCTGAAAACTGCTTCATCCTGAAACGGATTTGGACAGCAATAGAAATCTTCAATTACAATTTTGTTGTCGGCAATTCTAAAATATGTCTCTGCAACAGAATAGTTGTTGAATATGTCCCAAGCTCGGACTTTGATTTTGTGTCTGCCCGGTGCAATGTCGTATAATATTTCTTCGACCGATCCCGCGCCGTAATTCGTCGATGAAGTAGTAAATTTCTCGGTCAAATCAATAGATTGCGGGTTGTCGTCAATCCATACTTCAATTTTATGTCCGATGCCTAAACCTGTAGTATTTATTCCGCTTTCGTCGATCATATCTACAATTAATTTGGGGTTGGGTTGCACGTAATCATCAGACTCGAACAATCGTGAATCCATAAACAGTGATATTTCCGGACCCTCGTCATCCTGAATGTGGGTTAAGGCTATTCCGCCAACCGTGAAATTATTCGTCGACCCTTTAGCATATTTCGATTTGTCATCGGTATATGCGTAAGCGAAGATTCTGCCGGGTTCATTAGAGAAACTGATGTCTTTGGGAATAATGAATTCGGCGGTAAAGCTGCCGTTTTCAACTTTGAATGAACTTCGTGTCAAAGCGCCGCCAAATTTAGAAATTGAATGGATAGTATTATCAGTATCTTTCACTCTCAACTCCTGATCGCTGTCAAACATTGACACAACAACAGTTCCGTTGAAATCGCTGTCGTGAGTCTCAGTGTTGAGTTTCATAACTCTTCCTGTGATAATAACGGTCGACAGTGCCTTCAGAGTAATAGTGGAAGAGCTTGATCCGGGATCGAGACCGTTGATTTCGTCAATAACAATGTTGTTGGCAGGCAAAAGGATTCTGACAGTAGGATCACCGAGAATATTAAATTTTCTGTCGTTCAGACCGTAGTAATCCTGTTTCACTTCACAGGCTACATCACCGATTCTCATATATTCGCCGGACTCAGACTCGCGAGTGAACATCATATCGTAAAAAGCTTTGTTAATAATAGCGTTCGAACCTGCCCAAACTACTCTTGTGGCGGTAAATATTCCTATCGCGCCTCCGATATTGCTCAAAACAAGTTCTTCGGCTCCGCTTTGAGTTTCAGTCAAATCAAAACGACCGAAATCACAGGTCGCGGCAGTCATAAAGAATAATTTATCATAATTAAGTAGTTGAGGAATAGTCAGACTGCGTTCAAATATTTCTTCGTGAGCAAGCACTCGCGGGTTGCCGTGACCAATCCATCCTACTATCAACGATCCGTTAATATTTACCGTATTTATAAATTCCTGAGTAACGCCGGGCTTTCTTTTGCCGCCTGCTATATTTTCAGTCGGGAACTCCGGCAGATAAATCTTTTTCTGCTGCAAATCATCAATGACATGACTTTTCGACAATTCTTCACTGTCAGATGTATGAAGAGTTCCGTCGCTGTCTTTTGATGTCGGACTGTCGTCAGCCATCAAAGTTAGTCTTGTACGCCATACTCCTTCGTCAGAGCTGCTTTCATAGTGCTTGATTTTTTCAACCATTTGGTAACCGACTTTAGAGGATGTTACCGGAACTCTGCCGATCGCCAAATCAGCGATACGATCATTGCCTTTTACACAAACATAAAAATTATCGCTTGTGTATGACTTGATAGCATCAAAAGTAGTCATATCATCCAAAGATTCATAAGGAAAGACATAGTTGCTGCCCTTTGTCTCTATCTGCCTGTAATCATAGTGTCCGTCACCCCAAAGAATAACATATCTCGGTTTGACCGTCCATTTGTCAAAAGCATAAGCGACATAGTCTCTGAGAGCAGTCGGATCACTTATTCCCGCGCCGAATTCGTTAAAGATATCCTCTGTATATGCTATTTTGACAGTCAGTTCACCTCTACTGTCTCTATATTCTTTGTAAGCTTCAGCAGAGCCTTTGAGATCTTTATGGGTGATTAAGATTACATTCGCGCCGTCAAGATCAGTTTTCAACCCGGGGATTGTTATGCCGGTCAGACTCGGTTTCAATAATTTCGATGAGATGAAATATCTGTTCGGAGCTGATTCTTCTTGAAACGATTTAAATTTGAAATATCCTGAACTTCCGAGATTTGTAAGCAATTGAGGATTACGTCTGTCAGTGACATCAAAACCGTAAACTTCATTGGAAAATCCGCCGATATTATATTCAGTCATACCCGGTAAATCTGTATCATCAAAGAACCAAATTGAGTTGTCATCAGCCGCAAGACTTCTCGGATAGTGAATTTCGTACCAATCGAAAAACGGAATTGCACCGCTGCCGTCTGATGGATTATCATATTCGAATCTCAGGACACTTCTGGAATTCGCAATATCTGATGTAGGAATTGTCTGAGTAAACAGGCTTCTGACAGCGTCTTTGTAGTACGAAAGATTCATTCCGCTAACGGACATAGTCCCGATACTCGTGCTTCCTTGATTGATATTGAAATGTGCCGAATGGCTTGCTCTGTGAGCAAGTTTGACTTTGTACAAAACTTCTTTTCCCTGAACCAAACCTGTAAGCTCATCCGTAAATGTGGCCGGAAACAGACTTCTGCCGAACCACTGTCGACCGGAGCCGATTCGGAAAGCGTTGACAACCTCTTCTTCTTTGAACAATCTGAATGTATACAGAGAGGGTTTGTTAACGACATCGCCGTCGGGAGGAGCAATCGCCGAGGCTCTTTTGCCGGGTGCGCCGCCCCATGTAAGCATATAATAATTATTATCCGAAAAATGACTTATATAATGTTCGAAATTTTTGTTGTGATATTTGAAACCGTTCGATCCGGATGCGTAGAAGATTATGGATTTCAAACCGCCGTCAGCATTAGTTTTTACGATCAAAGCTTGTTCCGAGGGCATATTAGCTCCGGCATCATCAGCGTTTTCGCTTAAAGCAACTCCGCCCGTACCGTATATTTTAACAGTCGAAACGTCCGCCGCGCTCAGCGAAACACCAATATCGGAAAGCATTCCGGCATCGATCGAATATAAACCTTCTTTAGATATAGTAATTTTAACTTGTGATTTTGATTCGGCAGACAGCAATTTATTTGGATTGTTCTTATCATCATATCGAACAGAGTTAGATTCAACAAACCAATTCTTAGCTTGAGCGAAGTTGATTCGTCCTTGCCCTGAGATACGGCCCGTATTTGCAGTAGTATGATTTCCTGCGGTTTTGTCGAAACGAACAGTTATTAAATACTCTGAAGGAACGATAATTTTACCGTTTTCAAAATAAGCCGCCGGCAATTTAATTGATGCAAGATGTCTGTCGCCTGCGATTCCCGCGTATTCTAATACGGGGGCTGTTGCTGTCATTGTATTGTTGTATTTTTCAAGATCAACCCTGAAATCGCTTGCTGCGGTTTCGTTGACATTACGCATTGCCGGAACGGGAGACATAAGCCCGGAGAATTTCCGGACACTTCCGATTTTGTAATCGCTTATATGAAAGCCGTCCGGAGACGGAACAATAAGCATTTGGCTCGACATTATTCTGACAGGTTCGCCTGCTGTATTGTTTTCGACATATCCGTCAGAAAGCCTCGGCATCAATGACTCTGAGCCGTCAGCAGTTCTGATTGTATCAAATGAAATCAATTTGGGAGTATAGGAAAGGACTAATTCTTGTGAATCGTAAGAGACAACGCTCCATGCCTCATTATTCGAAGCGTTGAGATTATTCGAGTCCGTAGAGAAGAAGACAATCAGGAGACTGATCGATAAAATAAATTTTGCGCTGCTATTAAACACAACTCACCTGTTAATATAATAATACAATTACTATAAGCTAAAACCCTCTGGCATGCTTCTCAATAATTTAACGCATTGCCGGCTTATGTTATTGTGGTATCAAGTAGTCTATAGGCAGTTCAATTTATTAATAATCTTTTTTCTGTTATCAGCAGCACCAAGATACTGATTTTAGGCGAAATAACAAATAAAAATTCAGATATTTCATAAAATATTCCCGAACGATCACCCGCGCCTTATTATCTGACGCAGCTCCTGTTTAATTATTATTTGTTAATTATTATTCTACATTTGGAAAATATCAAAAAAAATGCCTTACCATCGGGGGGAGTGACGGTAAGGCATGCAGCATAAAGAGGAAATGACGATAAATCGTCGAGCGAAAGACGAGACTCGGACTCGCGACCCCAACCTGGGCAAGGTTGTCCTCTACCAACTGAGCTATTC
>JAQIDA010000193.1 GCA_027858275.1 Candidatus Kapaibacterium sp.
CTCAAAGGAGGTTCAATGAGAAAAAAGAAAATATCAGCGTGATTTTAGGCTGATTCAAAAGAATTTATTAACTTAGAATGTCGGTTCTTTTTAGACCGGGGACTTTGAGCGGTACACCCGGGGACTTTGCTCCGGAATTGGTGGGGATGTTGAGCGGTATAGGCACTCTTGCTTTGAAAAAAGGGAGTCATCGTTTTGAATGGAATCACAAAAAATCTGACGGAGAAGTGTTTCCAGTAGAAGTCCTGCTGACAATGATACCCACAGAAGACAAAACAATTATTCATGTGATGTGGCGAGACTTAACTGAATATAAAGAGTCAGAACTTGCGCTTTTAGAAAGTGAATCTTATAATAAAGTTTTATTTAGAGACTCAGGGATCCCGCTTCTTGTGATGGACTCGAAAACATTTAAATATCTTGACTGCAATCAAGCGGCTGTTGATATATATGGTTTCAAAGACAGAGAAGAAACACTAAGAAAAACGCCGATTGATTGTTCCGCGCCAACACAGTATAACGGAGAAGAATCCTCCGCAGCGTCAGCTAAACTAATTGCGGAAGCTCTTCAAAAAGGATCAGTATTATTCGAATGGAGACATCAACGCCCAAATGGTGAAATATGGGACGGGGAAGTTAAACTGATGAAATTTGTTTTTAAAGGTTCAATACTATTCCAATTAAGTTTGTTAGATATCACAGAACGTAAACAAGCGGAAGAAGCTCTTATTTCTGCTAAGAATTTCGCAGAAAATCTTATCGAAACAGCTTATACTATTGTTACAACATTGGACAGCAATGCTAATATTACCACATTTAACAGGTATGCTGAAGAATTAACAGGATATAAAAAAGCAGAAGTCCTTGGTAAGAATTGGTTTGATATCTTCATCCCGGAAAAATATCAAGAGACTGTTCCCGCAGTATTTAAAGATGCCCTAAAAAATATGCAGGTTGCCGACCAATACGAGAATCCCATATTGATTAAATCCGGAGAAGAAAGACTGATAAGCTGGAGCAATAATGTCTTACGTGATAATTCAAATAACATTACCGGCGTATTGAGTATCGGATTGGACATTACTGCACAAAAACAAACTGAAGAAGCCTTGAGACTCAGCGAAGAAAGGTTCTCCAAAACTTTTTTTATGAGTCCTGACGCAATCTCGATTACTTCAATTTCAACAGGAGTATTGTACGAAATCAACAAGGGATATGAACTTTTGTTTGGATACAGCAGGGAAGAACTTATAGGCACATCATCACTTAGTCTGGGTTTATGGACAAACTTATCTGACCGAGAAAAAGTGCTTGATATAATTCGCAAAGAAGGAAGAGTAAAAAACTTTGAATCAAGCGGCAGAACAAAATCCGGCAGAGAATTCATCGGAGAAATATCATTAGAGACAATAGATATATCAGGCGAAAAATGGCTGTTGTCAATTATCAGAGATATAACAGAACGAAAGGAAGCCGAAAAAGCCCTGAAAGAGAGCGAAAAACGTTTCAGGGATTTGGCAGAAATGCTTCCGGTTGTCATATTTGAAACTGATAAAAAACTCAATATTAAGTATGCTAATAAATTTGCTTTTAAGCTGTTCGGATATACTCCCGATGATATTCTTTCCGGTCTGAAAGGTATAGATATATTCGCTCCGGAAGACCGGGCAAAAGCAGTCACAAACATCACAAAACATTTCGGAAGAGGAAGATTTAAGGGTAGAGAATTCAAAGTGATGAGAAAAGACGGACATGAATTCTATGTGCTTTTCCACGTCGCGGCAAATATTGTTGAAGAAAAAACCATTGGCTACAGAGTTGTCCTTGTTGATATCAGCGACATCAAACGAGCCGAGAGTGAAATTTTAAATTTAAATAAGGGGCTCGAAAAAAAAGTTAAACTCAGAACAGCAGATTTGGAAAATGCGAATAATGAATTGAATGATTTTGCCTATATTGTCTCGCACGATCTTAAAGCCCCCTTGCGCGGAATTGCTCAGCTCTCCTCATGGCTTAAGTCGGATTATCAAGACACAATCGATCAACAGGGCAGAGAAACACTGGACTTGCTGACAAGTAGAGTTGTAAGAATGAATAATTTGATTGACGCGATTCTCAATTACTCAAGAGTCGGAAGAAAAAATAAAAATGACCGGCTGACTGACTTGAATAAATCTGTCGATAACGTTCTGCAAATACTTTCCGCTCCTGATTCAACCTTGGTTTCAGTAGATAACGCTCTGCCCGAATTAATTATTGATCCCGTCAGAATCGAACAAGTATTCCAAAATCTTATTTCAAATGCGGTGGAATATATGGATAAACCCGAAGGAATAATCAATATATCAAGCGAAGATCAAGGAAGCTACTATTTATTTAAAGTCAAGGATAACGGCCCGGGAATTGACAAAAAATACCATAAAAAAATATTCAAAATATTTCAAACACTCCAATCAAAAGATAAATCCGAATCCACAGGAATAGGCTTATCGACAGTTAAAAAAATTGTCAAGTATTATAAGGGTGGAATATGGGTGGAAAGCAGTGTCGGCGAGGGGGCAACATTCTGTTTCACTCTCCCGAAGGTCAATTAAGAGATGATACAATACCCGTCACGGGTTGTCTCATAATGAGTGTGTAATCCGGTAATAGCCGTTCCCTGAGCGGAGCCGAAGGGAAGAGTACAGCGGAAAAGCATCTCGAAATTATCAACAAAAACTAATTAAGGACAAATTTGAACAACTTCATGTATATACTTGAATGTGCTGACGGAAGCTATTATACAGGAAGTACTAAAGACCTTGAGCGAAGACTTTGGGAACATCAACATCTTCAATGTGCGAATCATACTAGGAAGAAGCAACCTGTAAAATTAGTATATTGTGAAAACTATGACAGAATTGACAAGGCGTATTTTAGGGAAAAACAGATTCAAGGTTGGACTCATAAAAAAAAGAAGGCTTTAATCGAAAATAATATTAGTAATCTCGAAGAGTTTGCAAAATGTTTAAATGAAACTAATTCAGAGAATAAGGATGTTTATGATTGACATGAAGATTCCATTATGCTTTTGAAATATGAGGCGGCTGTATTTTTCCCTTCGGCTCCGCTCAGGGAAAAGATAATTAACTCCAACAATAGGTTGTACTGCTCTGCTTGTTGACGTATTATTAATCAGCAATACAGACACATATCTAAGCAGAATAGTTGTTGCTTATCGTTGTTTTCTGCTTTGTTTATGTTACTCAACGTTTATTATTATATTTTGTTTTTTAGATTTTCTGTTTTGAAACGGTTCAGGTATTCACTCATGTAAATTCTTCAAGACGGCTTGATATAATGACTGATTAAAAGCTTCCCGCCACTAAAAAAGCCCGCAAACAGTTTGAAAACTCAGTTAATTTTTTCTTATCTTTGAAAAAGCCATATTCTCTTGATATGACAACATAATTTCTCTACATATTCTAAAAAAAGCTACTATGAAAACCACTCCTCTTCCGCCGCTTGTCGCTCTGAACAAAGCTTTTATGAAAGTGAAACCGCTGCGGCGGGATTTCGATAAATTTAAATCCGCTTTGCGAGATTTGCTTGCTAACATTAATGAGTCGGAATCTGAGGAAAACAACAAGAATAATCTTATAGATTTTCTGAAGAATGCTTTCTATGCCGGCGATTTCTCAGTTAATACTAAGGAGCGGACTGATCTGGTGATTCATGCCGGTCCTAAGCCAAAAGATAAAGCGGCTGTGCTTGTCGAGGTTAAGCGTCCCGTCAACAAGGCGGAAATGATTAGTGTGAGCAACGTCAACGCTAAGGCTATGCAGGAACTGGTTCTTTATTATTTGCGTGACAGGTTACAAAGTTCAATATTACAACATCAACAAGCTCTTTACGAGAATAAAGATGTTGAAAGCCGACGGATCCGATGTGAAAGAAATCCTCAAAATAGAGAAATATGATTTGCTGATTCTCGATGATTTTGGACTTCAGCAACTCGACACGGAAAACAGAATGCTCTTGCTTGAAATTATAGAAGATCGGCACGGAAAAAAATCCACAATTATAACTTCTCAGCTTCCGGTTGCTCGTTGGCACGAACTAATCGGAGACAGCACGA
>JAQIDA010000278.1 GCA_027858275.1 Candidatus Kapaibacterium sp.
GTATAACACAAAGAATCACTCTTAACTGAGTGATTCTTTTTTTTTCGGTCACTGAGCGGAGCCGAAGTGTCTTCGACGTTCGACAAAAAGGGCGAAGCGACATAAGACACTTCTGCTCCGCTCAGTGAACTTTTCTTAAGTCAATGCCCCGGGCTAAATTATGCAGCCCTTTCAGGCTGTATGAAATGGATTGCCGGTTATTTTTTTAATAAACTCCCTTTTTTTATACTATTTACAATTAAATCACGTTTTAATTGAAAAAAGACATTTTCAGAATTGTGACTCTGTCTGAATTTGCTTAAATTATAGGATTGATATAACGATAGAATATAAATCTGTTAAAATATAATGATTCCGAAAGGTTTTTAAAATGAAAAAACGACTATTAGTTCTCAGCGTCGCGCTTGCAATTCTCATGTCCGCCTCGGCTGCCTATGCTGTCGGAGAACAAGGTTTTGTTAAAACAGCATATAACGCTATCATGAACAAAGACTATATCACTGCTGTTGAGAATTACAGCAAAGCTATTGAAAAACAAGCTGATTACGCTCCTTCCTATTACGGAAGAGGGCTCGCATACAGCTATCTCGGCAAATTGAATGAATCAAATACTGATTTCCAAAAAGCTGTAGAAATTGACAGCAAATATCACCAGGCCTATTACGGAATGGGTTTGAACTACACAAAACTCGGCAAATACAGCGATGCTGAGGCAGCTTTCAAAAAAGCGATTGAACTCGATCCGAATAATTCGGGTTATTATTATGCCTGCGCCAATGCTCATGCTTATTTGCTGCAAAATGACAAAGCTTTGGTAGCATACACAAAATCAATCGAACTCGATCCGAATAACGGTTTGGCTTACTACGGTCGTGCTGTAATCCATAAAATCAGCGGTCGCGGTGATTCCGCAATGGCAGATTTTGATAAATATCTCGAATTAAACGGCAACAACGATAATTTAGAAGCCGAAGTTATTCGTTTGAAAAAAGAAATAACCGCGAAATAATTTTTTCGGGAATAAAAAAAACAAACCTCTGTCAAAGATAATTCGGCAGGGGTTTTTCTTTTTAAGAACTCGGCTTATGAGTTGAGTGATATCCGTATGTTTACTCTTATGGGCTGAAAGCCCAACTTAATATAGCCCGGGGCAGCGCCCCGGGTAGAGAATAAAGCCGTTTTTCGGTCACTGAGCGGAGCCGAAGTGTCTTCGTCGTTCGACAAAGAGTGGGAAACGACATAAGACACTTCGGCTCCGCTCAGTGAACTTTTCTTAAGTCAAAGTCCCGGGGCGATGCCACGGGCTAAATTATGCTGCCCTTTCAGGGCGGAGAAATCTGTAATAAATAATATCTTCGCGGTTCAGATTGATGACTAAGCATATTTTTCAATATTATTTCACAGAATGTTTTATAAGAACTGATTTTTTGCTTATTTTAGCTGTTTGGATTAATTTAGTGTTAATTTTCTGACTATAAAAGGGGAATACAATCTTGTTTAAAAAAATACTTGTGATGCTTGTCGTAGCTATGTTCGGTTTCGGCGAATTGGCCGCTCAGGAGATATTAGAAGCGGGTAAGCTTAGCGGAAATTTCCAGATGGATGCGCAGCTCTATAATAAAGACGATATTATCGAAGCCCCCGAAGTCGGAGAAAAAATATTATCGAACGGATTTTTGAATTTGAATTATACTAATAATAAGATCTCCGCCGGATTGCGTTATGAGAACTTCGCCAATCCGATGCTCGGTTATGATCCGAGATACAAGGGCAGCGGAATACCTTATAGATTCGCTCGCTATTCCGGCGATGTGATTGATGTCACAGTCGGTAATTACTACGAACAATTCGGCTCGGGAATGATCTTGAGAACTTATTGGGATCCGGCTTTGGGCTATGACAATTCATTGGACGGAATCAGAGCAAAATTGCGCCCGACCGAGGGGCTTGAAATCACAACTCTTATCGGAAAGCAGCGTATGTATTGGTCACAAGCCAAGGGTATCGTCCGCGGGGCTGATATGAATATATCCGTCAATGATTTGCTCGGAGACATATTGGGCGACGAATATCGATTAGATTTAGGTGCGAGTGTCGTAAGTAAGTTTCAGGAAGATACTGATTCAAAATTAGTCCTGCCGGAAAATGTATTGGCGTATTCGGGAAGAGCAGCTTTGTCCGGTTCGGATTTCTCGCTCGACGCAGAATATTCATACAAATACAATGATCCGAACGCGACAAATGATTATAATTATAATCCGGGAACGGGCTTGTTAATAAACGCCGCTTACTTCCCCGAAGGAATTGGTATATCAGTCAGCTTCCACAGAGTGGACAACATGGATTTCCGCAGCGACAGAGCCAAGCATGAAATGGACGCAAACATAAACTTTCTTCCGACTCTGACCAAGCAGCAGAGTTACAGACTCGCGACTGCATATCCATTCGCCACACAGCCTAACGGCGAAATTGGCTTTCAGGCGGAAGTCAATTATTTAGTTCCCAAAAAATCAATGCTCGGCGGCAAATACGGAATGAACCTAACCGCGAATTTCTCGCAGGTTAATTCCATTAACAAAACACCCGACTATATTGATCCCGACAACGGCAGAGTTTATACATACAATACAAACTTTTTTGAACTCGGAGAGGAACTTTATTATCGTGAATTCAATTTAGAAGTTCAGAAAAAATGGGGCAAGAAATTCAAAAGCACATTCACCGGAATTCATTCCACTTATAACAAAGACGTAGTGCAAGAAGAAGGGCATCATATTTTCGGAATGGTGAATTCAACAATTCTAATTGCTGATCTTACTTGGAAAATCGCTCGCAGAAAAGCTCTCAGATTAGAACTTCAGCACATGTGGTCTAAGAATGACTCTACAGTGCTTACTCCTGATAATATCAACGGCAACTGGATGTATGCTCTTGCGGAATTCACTATTGCCCCGGCATGGTACATCAGCGTATGGAATGAATATAACTACGGTAATGAATACGAAGAACGTCAGTTGCATTATCCGAACGCGTCAGTAGCGTGGATACATCATACCACCAGAGTTGCTTGCACTTACGGTCGCCAGCGCGGCGGTATTATTTGTGTCGGCGGTGTATGTCGTCCCGTTCCCGCGTCCAACGGATTCGCTCTCTCGGTCTCATCATCATTTTAATAAATATTACTTTGAGCAAGCGGGAATGCCCCTTGTATAAGACAGAACAAACAAGAAAGAATGACAACAATGTATAAATACAAAAAGATATTAAGCCTTTTGGCTCTGCCGATGATAATGGCTTTTTTCGCTTCTTGCGACGAAATAGACGCTCCTTATACAGAAGACGGCGGGACAGATCCGGTTGATACTACAAAAGTTATCAAAAAAGTATTGCTTGATGAATTCACCGGAATCAAATGTGTTAATTGCCCCAAAGGACACGAGATTACCCATGAAATTATGGAAGACAATCCCGACAACGTAGTGGTGATCGCTGTTCATTGCGGTTATTTCGCAATGCCGCAGGGTGATAAAGATTATGATTTCCGCACAGCTGACGGAAACGCTTGGGCAACTACTTACGGCGGTATGTCCGCTTCTTTACCAAAAGGCATGATCAATCGTGAGGGCTTGTCCGACGGAACTCATCTCCTCGACAGAGAAGAGTGGTATTCAGGTGCGGAACAGGCTTTGAAAGACGAAGCTGAAGTCAAATTAGAACTTAAAGCGACTTACGACGCAGCAACTCGCACAATCACCGCAGTGGTTGATTATGAATATCTCGTTGATTTCGAGCAATATCATAACTTGATTGTATGTGTGACCGAAGACGGTATAATAGCTCCGCAAACAGGTGCGGAAGATGATCCGGACAATTATGTCCATAATCATGCTATGCGCGGATGTATAAACGGAACTTGGGGCGAGGCGCTGACAGAGAAATCAGCTCAGAAGACTTATACTTATACAATCCCGGCAGATTCCGATTGGATTCCGGAAAATCTGACTGTCATAGCGATAATTCAGGATGTCGACAAGACTTATGAAGTATTGCAAGCAGAAGACGATCAGTTTGTCAAGTGATCCCTAACGTTCAACCGAGGGGTTAACCCCTCGGTTGATATAAACGCCGTATTTCCATACTGTTGAGATATCCGGATAACAGACAGGAAAATATATCAGGCTTCGGATCGTTGTTTAGCCGAAGCCTAATTATTTGGGCAAAACGACCAAAATTGAATACAATTTATTATAACATAATCATTTAGGAGCTGAAATGGCAAACGCGGAATTAGAACAAAAAGTAAAAGACATCATCGAAAAAGAAATCAGACCTTTTATCGAAGCTGACGGCGGAAGAATTGAATTCAAATCATTGACAGACGACGGCGTTGTTTTCGTCGAACTCGCAGGCGCATGCGCAGGCTGCCCCGGCGCGGCAATGACTCTCAAAGGCGGAGTAGAAAGAATTCTCAAAGCTAAACTTCCCGAAATAAAAGAAGTTAAATTAGCATACTAATTTATCTCTTTGATACTATTAAAAAAGACTCTGCCGGTTTCGACAGAGTCTTTTTTTATTCTTAACCGGTCCTCAGAACAAGACATCAAGAGCAACACAGCCCCCTACTACATTTTCTTATACCAAATATTCATACTTTCAATTCGACCGAAAATATTGGTATTGTTCTTCAAAGTTCCGGCAAAAATATAATCATTTTTTGAGAAAGTAATATTCATTCCGGCTGAGTGCGATCTTGCGATTGTATAGAGTGTCTTGAAGCCCTGCTTTGCCATTTCTTCTTCCATTACATCTAATAGAAAAAGAGCGAGACCTTTGCCGAGAGCGTCAGGATGAGTCGCGAAATCTGTCATTTCGGCATTTGAATAATCTTCATACTTCTCAGCCGAAGACGCGGCGACGAGCCTCTCGTCTTTCTTTCTCAGAACTCCGAAAAATTCTACATTATCCTCCATCACTTCTTTCAGAAAGTTTGTTTCATGGATCGGAAAGGGATATGACGGAAATACAATTTTGTATAATTCAGCGAGCTGATCCAAATCAGTATCGTTAAGCTTTCTGATATAGTATTCATTAGGTAAGGAACCGGGTTTCTTACTGCCTGCTTTGCTCTCGGCAAGATCTATATTTTTGTCAATTTCGATCTGCAAATCTTTGGCTATATTTTTCCTGTCTTCAGAATAATATTTCCCTAAAAACAATCCGTCTTTTTTCCCGTTGTAGAACCCGGGAACAACGGCTTCGATACCATATCCGTTATTAATAAACTCCTCGCTGTAGTCCGCATTCACTTTGGCGAATATCTTTGAGTAATTATTCTTTTTCGCGATTTCTTCCAGCTTAGGGAGTATACCTGAATAATCCGCTGAATTCAACTTCATGAGATAAATTCTGTCGTTTTCTTTGCCGTGCTGAATCAACGAATGTGCTAATACTTCAATATTATCGTACATGAATTTCCATTTTATTAGTTGTTATTAAATTCGTTATCAGATACGTTATCAAAGAAATCGCAATACCATAAAATGCGGCATTCAGCCCCAAAGGCATATCAATTTCAAATAAATTTATGAGTAAAGTTGTGACCCCGCCCGTAATGATACTCCGTATCGCAGCGGTTGAGTTTGGTTTTTTTGAAAAATAGGCGAATAAGGTAGGGACAACCAGGCCGCCGACCATAAATGAGTAGGCGTGCAGAATGACTCCCAACACAGATTCGAACATAAAAGCTATCAAAACCGCGACTATACCGACAAACAGGGTGCTTATCTGTGAAAGCCTGATCAACTTTTTATCTGATACATTCTTGAATAAATATCTATGCAGTATATCATTAACAATGTTGCCGGACGAAGCTATCAAACAGCTGTCGGCCGTCGACATTATTGCCGAAAAGTACGCGGCAATCACAATTCCTTTTATACCAATTGGCAGAACTTCCTTGAGAAGCAAGGGCAAGCCCGTCTCCGCGTCAATATCCGGGAAGTAAATTCGAGAACACATACCGAGAAATACGCCGATAAAAGACATAATCGGATATTCGAAAATACCCGCTATATACCATGCTTTTTTTGCGTCCTTAACTGTCTTGCAGGCATAAATTCGTTGATACAATGTCATTGCCACAACCCAAATCGGGATTATTGTTATTGCCCAATTAACGACTTGGATCAAGCTGACATTGGTCAAAGAGAAGAACTCTCTCGGCAATGATTCATAGATTTTTTCAAATCCTCCTAATCCGCTGACCGTGAAAGGAATCGCGAAAAACAACAAACCGCCGATCAGTATCAACCACTGGACAGTATCTGTATATATCACAGCCTTTAAGCCGCCCATTACAGTATAGATCAGAATTATTCCGGCTATGACAAGTATTGAAATTGTATTCGGATCCATACCCAACACAGCTTCTTCGAACATCGTCCCCGATGCCAATTTGGCCCCTGCTAATATCTGTCCGCCGGTAAATCCTATATAACCGATACCGGAGATTATAGCCGCAAGAAGGGCGACTTTCCCGTTAAATTTGTAACGAAGAAAATCAGGGAAGGTTAAAAAACCTTCCTCCATATCCAATTTCTTGATGCGCGGGATAATCAACACTGCTGACAACCACGCGCCTACCAGTCCGGTAAAAAGCAACCAACTGCCGGACAATCCCATAAGATAACCGAGTCCGCCGAGCCCGATAGAAAAGCCTCCGCCGACATCTGTAGCGACAACGGACAAGCCCACATGAGTGGGGCTCATCTCTCTGCCGCCGACAAAATAATCTTCATTCGATTTATTTTTCTTGTAGAAATACGCGCCGACAGCGAAAACGCCCAATAAATAACCGGCAAATATTATATAATCAATAAGATTCATTATTTTCCAATAGTCAGTTACTAATCGTTAATCATCTCTGCGGTCTAACCTCTTGTTTCCTTCAGGAATCAATGAGATTTTATCTTCCTGGTCAGCCAATAGTTCGGCTATCCCTATTGCCGGTGCCTCATCCCCGTCCTCTAAAGACAATTGAAGCTCACATTTGTCGCAATTTCTGTCGCAATACACAGGTTCATAAGAATCCGGTTCTTTATATGTTGTAATCACGCCTTCATAATTTCTCAGAATCACTTTGTTCGTCGACCAAGAAATTAAATATTGGGGCATTACGGGAATTTTTCCGCCGCCGCCCGGTGCGTCAATAACATAGCGAGGCACGGCAAAGCCGCTGGTATGACCGATCAGACTCTCAATAATTTCCATACCCTTTCCGACAGGTGTGCGGAAGTGGGACAGTCCTTCCGACAGATCGCATTGGTATAGATAATATGGACGTACTCTGTTGGCCACCAATTTATGCAGCAAGGATTTCATTATCTTCGGACAATCATTTATACCTGAAAGCAGTACGGATTGATTGCCAAGCGGAAAACCGTTGTCAGCCAATTTTGCTAAAGCTTCCTTTGAAGAAGTAGTAATTTCTTTTGGATGATTGAAATGTGTGTTTATCCATACATTTTTATGCTTTTTGAGCATTTTTACCAAATCGTCAGTAATTCTGTATGGCAATACTACGGGCATACGTGTTCCGATGCGAATTACTTCCACATGCGGAATCGATTCCAGCTCGGTCAATATCCAATCCAGATAATCATCAGACAGCATTAAGGGATCTCCGCCCGAAAGAAGTACGTCTCTTATCGCAGGCGTTTTACGTATGTAATTAATCCCGTCTTTAATAATTCCTCTTATCGGGATATAGTCAGAATCGCCGACCTTCCTTTTGCGAGTGCAAAATCGGCAATACATTGAACATATATTGCTAATTTGAAACAGAACTCTGTCGGGATATCTGTGGGTAATCGTCGGAACGGGGCTGTCACTGTCCTCATGGAGTGGATCTCTCATGTCCTCAGCGTCCATTATCAACTCTGACGAAAGCGGTACCGACTGCAAATATATGGGGTCATTTAGAAAATCATCGCTGTCGATTAAGGACAGATAGTAGGGCGTTATTGACATTGGGAATTTTTCAAGAGTTTTCGCCAACTCCGACTTTTGTTCATCAGTATATTTAATCCCCAGAAGCTTTTCTAAAGTCTTTATGTCTTTAACGGCATGTTTCATCTGCCAGTTCCAATCTTTCCATTTTGAGATGGGGATCCTCTCATCTATAATTTCAGCAATTTCTTGTTGGACTTCGTTGAAAATCTTTGCCAGTTTATCTGCAACCATGTAATACGGACTCCGTTCGTAAAAAATCTATCAACTTGAAAAGAATACAACAACTTATACAAAACAGACAAATAACAGACAAATAGTTATTCTTCTTTCCCACAATACAAAGTTAGGGCTTTATTGCCTCTTGTTCAAATTTTTAAGAAAATAGTGAATTCGGAGTGGCGGGAGTTTGTTTCTGCACTCTTGAGGGGAGGGGGGATTTCGGAAACGGTGAAGATAGTGCTGAGATGATTTAAGAATTTTAGGTATATTAGAAAAAACACTTGTTGCATAGTACATGAGAGTTATTTTATGAAAACCGGAACACTTCTTCTTTTAGCAATTATGATAATTATTTTCAATGTCTTTTCGGCAGATGCTGAAGATAAGTGGTTGCAGTATTCGAAAGGTATTAATGTTTGTTCCATCGTCGAAGATGGTGAAAATCTTTGGATATGTACTGATGGCGGATTAGTGAAAATGGGGAAAAAAACAGGATCGACAATTTTTTATAATAATGCAAACTCCGAATTGCCAAATAATAGAGTCTTTTCAATTGCAATCGACAGCAAAGGCAATAAGTGGTTTGGGACGTGGGGTGGTGGCGTTGCCAAGTATAACGGTATAAATTGGACTGTATATAACACCGACAACTCAGGCTTGCCGAGTAATACTGTTCATTCAATCGCAATCGACAGCAAAGGCAATAAGTGGTTTGGGACTAAAGGTGGAGTAGCCAAATATGACGGTTCGAATTGGACTAATTTTAATACAGGCAACTCAGGGTTGCCGGATAATGATGTGTCCTCAATCGCTATTGACAGTCAAGGCAGTAAATGGATTGGAACTTACGAAGGTGGAGTTGCCAAGTATAACGGCATAAATTGGACTGTATATAATTCCACCAACTCAGGATTGCCGGATAATTTTGTGTCCACACTCGTAATTGACTCCCAAGACAATAAGTGGTTTGCCGCAGGGGTATACGGAGGCGTAACCAAATATGATGGTTCGAATTGGACTGTGTATAATAATGATAACTCAGGTCTACCTAGTAACAATGTTATATCGATCACTTTTGACAGCCAAGGAAATAAGTGGTTTGGAACTTTCGGCGGCGGTGGTGCAGCCAAATATGACGGTTCGAATTGGACTGTGTATAATACCGGCAACTCTGGTTTACCGGAGAATAGAATAATGTCAATCGCTATTGACAAAAACGGCAATAAATGGTTTGGAACGTGGGATTCTGGCATAGTTAAATACGACAATTTGAATTGGACTGTATATAATTCCAGCAACTCCGAATTGGCTGGTAATACTGTTTATTCAATCGCTATCGACAGTCTTGGCAATAAGTGGTTTGGAACATGGACTGGCGGCGTAGCCAAATATGATGGTTCGAATTGGACTGTGTATAATAGAGACAACTCCGAATTGCCGAATAATACTGTTCGTTCAATCGCTATCGACAGCCACGGCAATAAGTGGTTTGGGACAGATGGTGGAGTAGCCAAATATGACGGTTCGAATTGGACTGTGTTTAATTCCGACAATTCCAAATTACCTGGAAATCAAGTTCATTCAATCGCAATTAACAGCCACGGCAATAAGTGGTTTGGAACAAATGGTGGATCAGCTAAATATGACGGCAAGAATTGGACTGTGTATAATACCGGCAACTCTGGTTTACCGGATAATCGTATACTTTCAATCGCTATTGACAATAACGGCAATAAATGGTTTGGAACTTATAACGGATTAGCCAAATATGACGGTGTGAATTGGACAGTATATAATGAAAATAATTCTGGTTTGCCAGGAAATTGTATTTCTTCAGTCGCAATTGACAGCCAAGGCTATAAGTGGTTGGGGACAAATGGTGCCGTAGCTAAATATGACGGTTCGAATTGGACCGTATATAATTCCGACAACTCTGGTTTGCCGAGTAATAGAGCCTATTCAATCGCAATTGACAACCAAGACAATAAGTGGTTTGGGACTTGGAGCGGTGTTGCTAAATTTGACGGAGCGAATTGGACTATATATGATACCGACAATTCCGGGTTGCCGAATAATATGCTTAGGTCAATTGCGATAGACTCCCAACAGAATAAATGGTTCGGAACGGACGGCGGTGTTGGAGTACTCTTAACAGAAGGAACAGATATAACCGAATACAAAGACACAAATTCTCATCTATCCGTCACCCCCAACCCAATAACCACAGAAACAACAATCAATTTCATGCTCGACGCATCCGAAAACGTAAGCATAACAATAACAGACCTATCAGGCATTGAAATCGACAAACCGATCAACAATGAATTCAAATCAGCCGGGCAGCATAGCGTGAAGTTTATTCCAAATGATTTGTCCGCCGGAGTATATTTCTGCACTCTCAGAACAGATATTTATTCGGAGACGGTGAAAATTGTGGTGGAGTAGTGTGACATTAGCTGCCCTATTTTCCCAAAGCACCTGATACCGCCGAAAACACTTTGTCTTTTAATTTATCATAAGACAAGTTCTCCGGATAAATAGGATCGAGAAATTTGACATTAATCTTCTTGAACGGTCTCGGGATATGCGAGCCTTTCGGCAATACGTCGTAAGCTCCGTTGATTGCTACCGGGACAACCGGAACTTGCAGTTCTCGGCTGAGAATCGCGAAAGTCTTCTTGAAATCACCAATCTTTCCGTCGAAAGAACGAGTTCCTTCGGGGAAGATAATTATATTTTTACCGCTTTTCAACACTTCTGCCATTTTCTGCAGAGACTGTTTCAAATCCTTCTGAATATCCACGATTATAACATTGTGAGTATTAGCATATATGCGGCGAATTTTTTGATTAAAATGCTTCTTTTTTGCGTAAATATATGTGCGTTTAAACGTTTTGTTCTTCAGGAACATACCAACAAACAGAGTGTCAAACAAACTTTGATGATTTGGCGCGATTATAAAAGGCGTGTCAGGCAATTTTTCCGCCCCTTCGCCTTTAACTTTGAAATACAGACCGAAAAACAATCTCGACATATTCTTAATCAAATTATGTGTGAACCAAGAAGCGGGCAATTTCACGTCGAGTTTCTCTTTGAATATTTCGCTCCATTTAACGGCTTCAACTTCGATTTTCACTTTTCGCTCACGGATATAATCCGCCAGCTTACGCACTGTCGGATATTCGGCTAAAACATCCATGCTTACATCCACACCAAAAGTTGAATTGAGAAATACGGAGAAACTGACCATATCAAGCGAATCCATCGCCAGATCAGTCTCAAGTCTGTCATCAGCGTAAATATCTTTGTTTTTCTCCTCATGAAGGTAGTCACGGATGACTGAATATTCTTCATAAATCGGTTGTTCAGCCGCATGAGCTTTCTTTGAAATCGTTTCGCCGAGAGTCGGCAATTCAAATCTCTTTATCTTACCGAGTCTTGTTTTTGGCAATTCTTCATTGATGAGTGTGATGCTTCTCAATCTCTTGTACTGCGATACTTTCGGATTGTATTCTTCATTAACAACTGTTTTGATTTCGGCTTCAATATCTTTAATTTCCAGTCTCGTCGCTTCAGCGAAATTCGGGAATACTACAGCCTTCAAAATGCCCTCAGTTTGGAAAACGCCGATTTCTTCAATGATCGGGCTTGCTTTCGTTATTTTTGATTCTATCTCGGCGGGATTAATATTCTTGCCCGCTGAAGTTACAATAATCTCTTTTCTGCGACCTGTAATGAATACATTGCCGTTCTCATCTATATTCGCCAAATCTCCCGTATAAAGCCAACCGTCACGAAGAACCTGAGCGGTTTCTTCCGGTCGATTGTAATAGCCGCGCATTACTTGCGGACCTTTTACAGCGATTTCTCCGTCGTCAATTTTCAACTCTGATCCCGGCAATGCTTTGCCCGATGATTTGAATACGGCTTCGCCCGGACGCGGGAATGAAATTATCGGAGATGCTTCCGTCATTCCGAATCCGACGAGTAATTCAAATCCAAGTGTTCGCCAGCCGCGTTCGACATCTATATCAACAGCCGCGCCGCCGCATACTAAATATTCAATATTGCCGCCCATCTTCTGATGAACTTTTGCGAATATTTTTTTTGAGAATGACATGGAATCAATCTTTTCGGCAAGCTTATAAAACAGTCTTGAGACTGCACTTGCGTCAATTTTCTTGCGAATTCCTTTAATTATCAAGCTATAAAAACGCGGCACGCCTACAATCATCGTAATCGGATTGTTGCCCAAAGTGTCAAGCACGTCTTCCGATGAAAGCGAAGGACAAAAAGTGCAAGTCCCTCCGACGTACAGGGGAGCAACCAACGAACCAAGCAAGGGCAGCACATGATGAGTCGGCAATAGAACCATAACATTTGAATCAATTTTATAAATATCCGCCTGTTGGGAAACAGCCGTAATATTAGCAATCATGTTAGCATAAGTCAGCATAACGCCTTTGGGGCTGCCGGTTGTACCGGAAGTATATATGATTAATGCCGTATCTTCGGGATCTTCTTCAGGGAATTCAATAATTCGTTCAAAATCTTCTGTTTCGTCAATATCTTCAAAAACAATAATTTCAAACTTATAGTCCAAATTCTCAGTTGCCTTCAGCAATACTTCATGAGTATTTTTTGAGCAGAACAAAATATCCGGCTGCGAATCATTGAGAATATAAGCAACTTCCTCAGCCGTTGACATATAGTCAATCGGAATATTGATGAAGCTGTTATACCAAGCGGAATAGAAAGCATACGCCCACTCCGGACGGTTTTCTGAAAATACTGATATTTTCTTTGTTTCTGATTTTGAAGTATATTTTGAGTAGAGAGCGATTTTGTCGAAGAATTCATTGTATGATATTTTGAGTTTTTCCCATACAAGAGCAGTTTTAGAAGAAGCTTTTAAAAACAAAGTACTTATCCCGTTTATTTATTTGCTATTTATACAACACAACAGCAATATACACGAGTGAAAGGAAAATAAATTTTGAGTGTGAGAATGCTCGATCATTTCGTATACCGAATTGCCGGTTCAAATTAATATGAACAAAGATCAAAAATGATTATATTAAATTTTGGTTTTTGACAAAATAAAAAGAATAATTATGCGAAATCTGATATTAACTCTGATTCTAATTTCATTCAGCTCTTCTTCAAATTATGCAGCTGATATTGTCGCCGCTGAAGATCATCTTGTCAAACATTATTATACCGGCTCCGGGGAAGTAATCCGTGAAGGGCATTTGTTGATTCAATACTCCGGTCGAGTGATTAATATCAGACGATACATAAGCCCTGACGAAATTCCTCATTTATCTACCTACTTGCATAATTCGAAAATCAAAACGGGCATTTTTCACAACGGATTCTTTTGTGCCCTTGGAAAAGACCGTACTCTGAGTGTGTTTGATATAAGCATAGCTGATAAAATACGACTAATCGGCTCATTGAAGCTTAAAGCTAAAGCAAAGGGCAAGGGCATTGTCTCGGCAAATTCTTGCTTGTTAGTCTACCATGACTACGGGTTTATTACAATCAAAGTAAACGATAATTCCGCACCTGAAATTTTAAACGATTTTTTCGCTGACGACTCTTTTAACGGACTTGTCATCGGCAATTTGTTCTATGGATACAGTCATATTTACGATTTGGATGATCCGTCGCAACCTGTGAAAAGCACGCCGGGAACAAGGTCTGATATCTACAACTCATATTCTTGGTTTATCAAAGATAATATGTTTTACGGCTTTCAATACAAAAATATATACATTTCTGACATCAGTGATCCCTACGAGCCTAAAGATTTTCCAAAATTCCAAGCATCTGATTATTGGCTCTCAAACGCAATCATCATAGGCAACGATATAATCACTTCCCATTACAAAACATTGACTTATTACCGAATAGAAAATGATACTAATATTGTTTTTGTCCGTACAGATTCTGTTATGACTGATGTCGGCTACTTTTTTGATTTCGAGGACACAATTTTGCACTACGACTATAGTAAATTCACGGCTTATAACTATGCTCAATCCGGACTGGAGAGGATAAGCGCGGGAGTTTCTGCCTTAAACAAATTTGGACGAGAATATAATTCCGGGAGAACAAACTTCTATTCCTCTTATGGTTCAATTTTCAAACTGAACACTGAAACAACCGATCAGCCGACAATTGAGCATTTCTGCTGTCTCGGATGTACTCCGAATCAATTTGTTATTCAAGATAATTTCCTGTATGCTTATTCAATCAACTCAGGGGCGGAACAGGAAAGGGGTTTTCATGTTTTTAATATTGAAGACCCGAACGAGCCTCAATTAACATTCAATTTGCCGGGGACAAACGGAAGATCCTTCAGAGGAATGCTGATTAAAGACGAAACACTCTATTTGATTAAATATGACAGTTTGTTAGTCTTTGACCTCGCGATCCCGAGCACTCCCGTCCGAACAGCCGGCTTACAATATCCTTCATGGATTTGGGAAATGTATCTCTTAGGAGACTATCTCTATCTGCACTGTGATGCAAAATTGCACATATTAGACTTAAATAATCCTGACAGCTGGACCGACAATCCCATTAATCCTTATGCCGATTACGGTCATGCGGTTTATGCCGGTCAAGATTTTTGTTACTTCAGCGCTTACGGAGAAAAGAATGTACACATCCTTGATCTTCACGATCCTGCAAATCCGGAGCAAATAGGGCTTTATAATAAAGAAGAGGACATCAATTTTATAACTATAGACGGCGATTTTATTTATGGTATTCAAGACGACAGCCTGCTTGTGGTTTTTGACATCAGCGACAGGCTGTATCCTACTATTATCGCAAAATACTATTGCGAAACCGGCGCTAAGATTCAGTCCGTTCATATTTCGGATGATTATATCATCGTAAGCGGATACGGGGAATTCTCTTATGTTTATGTTCTTGAAAAAGATAAAATAACAGATGTCGCAGATCATTCAGATTATATCTCAGCTTTGCCGCTGACAAAGATCTATCCCAATCCTGCGCGAAGAGGATCTAATATTACGATTCAGTCCGATATTACTCAAGAAAATATAATCGGTTTAAAAATCATGGATGTTCGGGGGACATGTTTCGCGACAATCAATACAGACAATATAAGTTTTGAGAAAGGGAATTTGACTATCCCGGGAATTAATCTTCCTGCAGGCAATTATTATCTGATAATGGGAACATCAAAAGGACAGACGATCAGTAAGTTAATACTTCAATAGGATTTAAAAATTATTTTTGAATTATTCTGTGACCATTTTCCGTTTTATGTGTCATTATTAAAAAGGACGGACCCCTTTTAGCAATATTCAGCAATGAATATATATCCGCTTCGATTTTAATCGGAGGGGATTTTTTTGTACCCGGATATAGGTTTGAAATGTCTTAACAACAAGAAGTCGCTCTTCTTTTAAATATTCTCGCGCAAGAATTATTAATCGTCGGTTTCGCGATACGGTTATTCTCTATAGTAAAAGGTCTGTATCCGAACCGATGATTATTAATTGTTCCGGGATATCTACACTGTTCCCTGCTTCAAAATCTCAGCTCTTTCGGCAATCTTGAGATTTTCGATGATTCTGTCGAAATCACCTTGAACAACTTCACGCAAAGAATAATTTTTAGATTCGCCTTCGAGACGATGATCAGTTACACGGTTTTGGGGATAGTTATAAGTACGGATTTTTTCAGACCGATCGCCCGATTTGACCATTGATTTACGTGATGATGAAATCGCGGCCTGTTGGTTTTTCAATTCCAACTCATATAGTCTTGAACGAAGTACTTTCATCGCTTTCGCCCTGTTCTTCAATTGCGAACGTTCTTCTTGGCACTTCACCACAATACCGGTCGGGACGTGAACCATGCGAACTGCTGTTTCCACTTTATTGACATTCTGCCCGCCTTTGCCGCCGGCACGAAAAATATCAACACGCAAATCAGCTTCGGCAATTTCAATATCGACATCCTCAGCTTCAGGCAAAACCGCAACAGTTGCCGCCGAAGTATGAAGTCTGCCTGATGATTCCGTTTCCGGAACACGCTGCACTCTGTGAACCCCGCTTTCGAATTTCATCTTGCTGAATACTTCTTCGCCGCTCATCGAAAATGTGATTTCCTTGAATCCGCCGCGTTCGCTTTCGCTAAAATCAATCACTTCCGTTTTGAAATTATTCCGCTCAGCGTATTTCAGGTACATTCGATATAAATCGCCGGCAAAAATCCCGGCTTCGTCTCCGCCGATTCCGCCGCGTATTTCAACAATACAGTTTTTCGCGTCGTTAGGATCTCTCGGTATAAGCAGGACTCTGAGGTCAAGCTCCAATTGGTCTCGCTCTACCACAAGCTCATTGATTTCTTCTTGAGCCATATCTTTCAGATCCGGATCTGTAGTTGAATCTGCGATCAACTCTTTATTTCCCGCAATATCATCAAGTATCTTAAGATACTTAGTCGAAGTTTCCGCTAAGGGGGTCAGTTGCTTATACTCAATTGAAACATCTCGGAATTTATTTATATCGCAAGCGACTTCCGGGTCGCTCAACATATCCTTGACTTTATTAAATCTCTCCAAAATCGAAATTAGTTTATCTTTCATCAGAATCTTCGGTTCCTGTTCATAATATTATTCATTACAAAGATACGAAAGTACCGGATAAGAATAGTCTTTGGGAGATGTGCAGGGATTCGGGCAAAGAAAATTGTGTAGCGGAAGAAGACGCCCAAATTGGACGTCTCTACGAAATGTTGTTGCATTTTGACTTACAAAACATTAATTACCCGGAAGGTCGTCTCGCAGCTGTTTAATAATATATTCGGATTGATTTAATAAATCAATTGATATAGATTCTTTGTTTTTAGACATAAAATCGTTGACTTAATTTAGACGATCTTTGGTCAAACTGCCTGATTCAAAGTTAATAAGCAGGTCCAACCACAAAATACATAAATACTCATTTTCCATAAGTTCGATATTACAGCTTAGGTCTTCATCACAAAACTCAAATTTAGCTGACTTCATAAAAGTTCCCGCTTTGTCCTCTTCAGCAATTAAGGCTAATGAAGCATAACACATAGCTCTTCTTATGATATACCTTCTTACATCCGGCTCGTCTTCGTATAAATTCTTTGCATTTTCATATAATAGTTCAAAAACTATTAATCTCATAGAATCAGTATCAACTGTTTGTGGACCAATGTGACAAGACAACGCACTCTTGAAAACCGCATTGATTTTTTCTGATTCTTCCGCATGTGTTGGGTTCGCTTCCGGAACTTTCAAATTGTTTTCAATTAGCAATCCAACATCATTTTTAAATCTGAAATCGTCTTCGGCAGAAGACAAGCCCAAAAACATAAACAGTATTATTGAAATCGTTTTAATCATCGTATTATCCTAAATACTGATTAAATATGCCCGGGACAGCAATCAATCCTCAATATCTCTACAACGCACGGGCAAAAACCTTCGCGTTATATAAAATCAAGTCACTGTATTTTTTCTTGCCTTTGTCACCGCCGACAGGATCGAGTACAAATATCTTCAAATTTGCAGCTTCGGCGATTACTTTCGCAGGCCCTTTGGGCAATTGCGGCTCGGTAAACAGAGCTTTAGTGCCGGAAGCTTTTATTTTCTTTATGATTCTTGCAGTCGTTTTCATTGTCGGCTCTTTGCCGGGTGAGGTCTCTATCGCACCGGCGTACACCATATTATATCGTTTCAAAAAATATCTGAAAGATGGATGAAACAAGAAAATAGACTCGCCTCTAAACGGCTTCAAAATCTTTTCACACTTTACATGCAGCAAATCAAGACGTTTGCTAAAAGCCTTAGCGTTTGCAGAATAGACAGCGGCATTGCCGGGATCAAGCTTTGTAAGAGTTTTCAGAAGCCCCGGAAGCAAGGCCTTCACTGCCTGAGGATCCGTCCAAAAATGAGGGTCGACAACTCTGTGATCTTTTTCGTTATCATGTTTATGCCCCTTGTGATCTTGCTTATGTCCCTCATGGGAATGTTTCTCGCCGAAGTAAATTCGATTAGCTTTAGGTAACAATGTTGTCAAAGCGATGATTTTTGAATTGCCGCGTTTGGCGACCCAAGCGTCCAAATGATCCGATATATAGAAAACGCCATCGGCAGTATTGAGCTTTAGCATATCTGAAGCAGTTGGTTCGTAAGTATGAGGCGAAGCCCCCGGAGGCACAAGACGATACAGGGTTGCCCTAGTCCCGATGATTTCTGTTAAAATCATATATGTCGGGTTGTTACTTGCCACAAACATCTTTTTGGCACAACTGTTTTGAGGAATCACTGTCAGAAAAAGAACTGCCGTCAAAAGAATTATTACATTTTTCATTTCATTGCTCTCGCTTGTTTTTCAATCTTTCTTCAAAGATATTCTTTCAGCATGAATTTTCAAACAAATATTTCAAAAATAATCTGCTTTATTTGAATCGCATATTCCGAATCTTTCAATTCATATAAAACAGCCGTGAAAACGCTTATGCTCTATACCCGGCAGATACTATATATCCTCCGTTTGTATTTATATCGGGATAATTAGTGCAAAAACCAAATATTATTTATAATTAATTTATTAATAAATTAATTAT
>JAQIDA010000289.1 GCA_027858275.1 Candidatus Kapaibacterium sp.
CTCATTGTATATCTGATTCGCGGTTCAATCATGAATTTAGTAGAACCGTCGAGCTTCTGCCCGTCTTCGTCCTCATAATCATCCATGTTGAACGTAGATCTGCTTGTGGACATGAACGATGACTCTAAACTCATGGTAATATCATTTTCTAATTTGATGCCGAGTAGATCGAACTCAAATTTTTCCATAGTGTAATCAGCAGTCAGCTTAACTTCATGGCTGGAATTGCTTGAAATTGTTGAGCCGTTGGCAGTGTTCAATTGATATCCGCCGATGTTGTTATATCTCAGTGAAGAGACAAACTCGCCGCCGAATTTCTTTTCGTCAAAGGTCACATTTAAACCGATTAAGGGCTGAAACCCCATTTGAATCTGCTGGGTTTCCGTCGAACGGCCTTTATCTGTAAGTTTCGTGTTTTCAGTATATTTCGATGAATATGCGTGATCGAACGAACAGGCTTTGACCCAACCATGCCATAAAGGCCACTTCTCAATGCCTTCCCAAGTAAATTTCCAGTTGATACCCGGTAGGAATTTGCCGACCTTACCGCTTGTCATACTAAATGCTTCCATGCCTTCAAGGAAGGATTCCGAAAGTGCTTCGGTCATAGCGATATTTTGATCGACTGTATCTGCAATTGTATTTTGGATTATTCTTTTCTTTTCCTCGAACAGTTCAACCACATGCTCTATTGTGTTGTCGAATACATTGATACCAAACACAGAGGGCAATGTCAAAAATGTTCGATTGAACGATTCTGTCCCTATCGTATTAGTATAAGTCGGGTTGCCGAACTGATCTGTTTCTACAATTTGATTTTTGTTAAACGAGAGATCAGTATCCCAGAGCAATTCCAACTTAGCGCCTTCCCACAATTCACGGGAAGTTTTGAATCCGAGATGAGTTTTCTGAGTGAAATTCTCCGGCAAAATCGCATCCGGAGGACGACGTCCGGGATAAGAATCAAATCCGAAAAATGGGAATCTGTCAGATGAGACCATATTGAATCCGCCGTGTGGTGATCCAACAAGCCCAAGCTGATAGGGCATGCTCGGTCCGTAAATACTCTCGCTCGCGCGCGTCGACCAGAAATTGGTCAGACCGGTTCCGCCGAATACACCGGGATTCATCGCGGCATTAGTCTGAGTAAAATCAATATCAAACATATCAAAATCTAAAAATATGGTTTTGAATACACTCCCAATTGTCGAGAACACCTTCGAAGTAGTACTGCGTGTACTGTCGTGAGGAGGAACTTGAGTAAAATTCGGTATCGTGCCGAATAATTCCTCAGTGAAATTCTTCAAACTGATTCCGAGATTCAGCCTGATCGAGTTATTAAACTTAGCGTTTTTCGCAACATCTCGAATGGCGGGATCTTGCTGCAAAGGATTCATCCATGAATAATCTGTTTCAAATTTGAAGGAGTTGAACTTAAAATACTGACTGTATTTGCCAAGCGGTAATTTGGGTTTCAGTTCTAAGGCAAATTTCTGGTCTAATTTATTGGTAGTTCCGAAATCTATTATATTTCCGTCATTGAACAATACAATTGAAGACAACTCACTGCCGGTTCTTTGTCTGCCGGTTCCGTCCATTTCAAATGGTACAAGCGTAGAATTCATACGAACAGAATAATCAATCGACGGACTTAGCAATCCGTTTTCGATAATATCCCATGAGAATTCGGCATGACGCTGCGACGAGAAATCCCTGATCACAGGACTCGGGAAGTCCAAAAATCGAGATTTTTCTGTTCGACGGCTTCTGGTTACATCCAATGATGTCGAGAAGTTCGACGGCAAGAAGTTGATTTTCATTTTATTGTATGTACTGAAAAATGAGGAATCGCTTGCCCATTTCAACGGCTTAAGCGACAAGAGGTCCGGTATTTTCAATGCATATTTTGTATTGAATTTCCATATCCAGAAGAAGCGCTGTTCCACTATCGGCGAACGTTCCATCTCCTGAGAATATGAATAATTGAATGTTAAATTATTTAAAGTTTTGTCTATTGACCAATGTTTAATCGGTATGCCGAGTTTAATTCCGGTCAGAGCCCAGCTGTCCATCACTCTCAAGGTTTGCGAACGCTTACGAACATCGTTGGCAAGCACTGAAGCCTCATCGGCAGAGTAATTGTTGTTGATCGCGTCATCATAAGCTGCCCTGGCGGCATCTTCAAGATTGATGTCATTATTTGCGACGAATTCAGGGTTCTGAGTCATTTCCGAATGAGTAAACGTAATAGGAATTTTCATTCCTCTGAACGATTTCGGAGCGAATTTATCAAGATTACCGACCATATTAACCGACCATTCAGTTGCGTTGATACGATCTCCGAATCTTTCCTCGAGACGATGGAAGTTCGGTTTAGTATGCTTGAATGAAGCATTAACCGAACCCAAATCAGCGAGTTTCAAATTGACATTACCAACTGCTGCCCAATCCGAAGAAGCTTCCGGATCGATCAATCGCAGAACATCTATCCACATAGTAGTTGTCAGCTCGTTGGGATAGCGTTCATTCGGATTGGCGATACCGACTCCGTAGAACTGAACTCTTGTCAAAACAGGATTTCCTTTGACCGCGAAATATGCTAAAGGATCGCCGGGAACCGGGAATATCTGGCGTTCACGGATGCCGCTTGTATCTCTGATTTGCTTAATAGCCGTAAGTTGTGAAAGAACAATTTTGCATTCTTCCCAACCGCGGGTCAGCGGACGGCGATATTCATAATAGTTTGCGGAGTCAATACCAAAGCGCAAGAACGCGTATCCTTTGGGAACTGCTCCGGAGACTGTCTGATCAGGCATTGAGCCGTCGCCGTGAACAAAGAATTTCATCTCTTTATAATTGAAGACATCCATCGGGTGGAACTGTCTGACCGCCATACGCTCTTCGCCGTAACGAAGATTTTTGACGCTGATCGCCATAGATTGCTCGTTCAATTTCAGATCTTTTGATTGATCGTTACTGTATTGGCGAGGTGCTTTCACACCAGGAGGTTTTGTGTAATAATCCGGCGCGCCGCTGTTTTCTTCCACACTTACAAACGCGACTTCCATGACACTGTCCTCATCGCTTACATTGGCTTGGAAAGTATTTTTTCTTTGCCATTGCGATCCAACCAAACGCCAATCGGCAATAGCCGCCTTCAATGGAGCGCCTTTGAACCAAACTCTGATATATTGGATGTTCGAGAACAGAGGATTTCCGACGCGACGGTTAGGCTTGCGAATCGGGATTCTGTATAAAAACCAACCCGTATCCTCGTTACCGCCGGCTATTTGCGGATTTCGATTCGGATCGGGTTCCAGATTGATTTCATAACTAAAGTAACTGTTATCCAATGATATAGTCTGACCGTTATTTTTGTTTAACACTTCAGTATCAGGGAATTGCCCGATTTCTGAGATAGTTGAGTTACCCTCGAAATTATTATATTTAATAAAGTCATCGGCAGTACGATCATTGTCGTTTTTATTAAAATTAAAGGCATAATTGTCACGAGCCGGATCATCTTCCAAATACAGAGGCGCGGGATAATTCTCTTCCCTTTTTTCTAAAGTTGTCGAAAGTGTATCAAGACCCAAATCTTCGCCGAGATCGATTATGCCGTTGGGCATGGGATTGTCTGCTGAACCGTCTTCTGTATTCAACTCGCCGTTAGGGATAATATCTTCGCTTATCTGACCGATGTCAATAAACATTTTTGTCTTATTGGGTACATAGTTTGTTATTTTCATCATAACTTCAACATAATCAATATTTTCCGTATCGAAGTTTGTATTAAATGATGAAAACAAACGAGTCATCCCGCCCCATATTTTTTCTTTATTATCATCATCTTCTAAAAAACTGTAATCTGCATCAGGAGTAAGAGAATCCTGATAATCCTTATTGTTATTGTAGATACCTCTGTAATGAGGTGTAAAATCGATAAACAAAGGACTCAATTTTGAACGCCCCGGCAAATAATCTTTATTTGGATATACTTCTTTGATCTCAACTCTCGGCAGGAAGTATTGATACCAGAACGTACGACCGCGGTATAAAGCTCTGGCGGCTCCGTCTTCGGCAATCGAACTATCCACCGGAGGAGAAGAATGAATCCACTGTGCCGTTGCCAGACCGAGAGAAATATGACGCTGAGCACCTTCAAAATCATCAATATATACAACGGGTTTGTTGTTATCTGAAGTAATTTCCGAACGTTTTTTATTAGGCTCCGGCAAAGTCATTGCCCATTCGCCCATTGCGGTCAATGACGATTTTACCTTTGTATTGTAGAAAGGCAAAGCGTCGAGAGCTTTAGTAATAAACGGAGCGTCCCAAGTAAACTTGGCGTCGAATCCCAGCATTGTGTTTGCGACAGGTTCTTCGCCAATGCGAACTCTGTCAATCAAGGCTGACTGATCATAATGCATAAGTGTCATTCCGAGATCCGCAGACATTGTGCGGGAGTTGTATATTTGATAATCTGCTCGCAAACCGGCAAGCGTTCTCGTGGAGATATTAAATATATCGCGAGATTCATATTCAATTTTTAAATTCGCGTTCGGCAATGTAGCGCGAGCGTTTCTCAGTGTCAACTGACCGGAATAACTGTCAATAACATAATCTTCGTAATTACGCAGAGGCACACCATCCAGAGTCACTTTCACACTGCTCGGATCAATATTGAACGAGCCGAGAGATATTTTATCGGACTGACTGCCGGAGACCGAACCCGAAATTATAAATCTGTCCTTTGTCGAATTTCTGCGGGCTTCATCATAAGTTTTTTCATATATGTCGGGATAAGTGAACTTGGTCGCCATCTGAGGAGTTCCCTGAGCGTCGAAGTATTTTTCGAGACGCAAACGGAAAGGCTCCAAACTCGGAAACGTGATTTCCCCGCGTTGAGAATTAAAAAATGGTGGTCGGAGATCAATAATACCGTCAGGTGGAGTCGATCCGGAGCTGTTATTAACTCTGTCAACACCCAAAATAGTAACGAGTTTATCCGGAGCACCCGACAGCACATCCGTTGAGTCATTAGTTTCGTTTATATAGTACACACCGATTTTTGTCGAGTTAATATCAACATAACTGGCGTTGATCGAATAGATATTCTTCATTTGGCGAGACCAGAGCTTTTGGAAACCCGGCTGCATATTAGGACGATAAACTAATTTCAAGACTCTTTTGGTATCTTTATCGGACATATTGCTCATATCACCGATATAAATATCATCAGATTCATCTAAAGTCGGGCCTTCCATAATATACGAAACGGCATAGTTCCTGTCGCGTCGCATATTCAAAATTGAAAGAGTACCAAGACTGTAATTGACTTCAAATCTGTTTGAATCGAGACGAGTGAAACTTCCGTTTTCGATTTCACCGCTTTTACTTTGAACATCTCTGTATGTGGCATCATCATAAGGCTTTCGACCGTCTGGACCGATTTTTGGCGGCAATTCAGCCCATGCGACTGCTTCCGCAGACATCCAGCCCTGTTTTACGTCATTGGATGATTCCCAAACTTCAATATCTTTTATTCTCGTCGGACCGGAACTTTTCGGTATTATGGGTGTAGAATACTTAAAATATTCTTCGTAAATAGCCTTATATACAGTATCTAAGAAAAAGTGGTTTATAGCGTAATCATAGGCGCGGATACCGAAGGGTATGCTTGTTTGTCCGCCTTTGACGTTGATCGTCTTGCGCTCACCTCGGCGTTGTGAGAACAATGTTTTAATAAATAGAGGACCAAATTGGAAATCAGCTCTGACACCGAATAAAGACGTTCCGCCTCCTATAAGTGTTGATCTCAGGGGCAATGACACATTTCCGACTTCGATCAGTTTTATAATTTCATCGTCTTCGCCTTCATAAGCAATTTTCATTTTATTGTCAAATTCAAATTGGCGGGAAGTGTTCCAATCCGTACCGAATTTGAGCTTGTCGCCAATACTTGCCGAAATATTCAATTTAATATCTTGGCTGAAAATCGGAGATGATTGAGACTGACCAAAGGATGAGACTGTGCCGAGATTTTGTGAATCCCATCTCCAACCGGCTTTTAGATTGACCTCGCCTTGAACATTGATTGATATTTGCGGTTTTCCGAAAATACTCATTACGGGATTAGGCGGAACCGGAATGGTGAGCCCTGTGGACTGTCCGATCAATCTCGCCAGATCGCCGCCGGAAAGTGCCTGTTTCAATGAATATCTTGAAAGCAAAGAATCCCACAGATGGTTTTGCAAACGTTTTTTACGAATAGCGAGATACTCATCCAAGCTCATTGTGTACTCATGAGCAATATTAACAGAGTCCATTGACCCATGCGTAGAGAAACTCTCAGCTGTTGAGTCCATGATGATGCCTGCTTCATAGCTTTTGGGCTTCTTCAGACTCGTGCCGGATTTCTCGTACCGGGGAATATATCTGTCAATAGGTTTCTGTCTGAGCAGTCGAGGGCGTGTAGATTTGAAATTATAATTCCCGATATTTATATCGCCCATAATTTTTTTTGAATTTAAAATCTCGTCTTTGTACTCATCAGCGGCGGCTTGATCAGTTGAAGCACTGTCCGACGATGTTGTCCCCGATTGGCTGTCTGATGAATCAGGCGTCGCAGTATTTTGAATATTACTGTCAGAAAATGTTTTTGAGCTTTCTGTGAACGTCGAAGAAGCAGTTCCAAGCCCTGAAGAATCGAGCGTGAAAGTAGCTGAGTTATCAGACGGGACAGAGGAACTGTCAGCCGTCTCAGATGTGTTTTCAGAGAATGTTGATGAACTCTGCGTGAATGTTGATGAGTTTTCGTCTTGCCCGAGTTCAGCAGCTTGCGCCTGCAAAGTAAACCAGGACAGGAAGGAACTGCTCATAAAATACCAAGGCAACATCGTGATGTTGGGCATTGAGCTGATTATCGGGCCGCTGATATATGAAATAGATGAACCGGAATACAGCAAAGGAATGTTTGCACGTGTTGGTTCATGGTCAGTTGAAAACATCAACAAGACAACAGTCAGAAATACAACTTTTATTTTTCTACCGATTCGCAATGAATTCCCAAATAATTAAAACAGCAAACACAATATAGCGTATATGATTTTCCGCCGGTTCGCCCTTTCTAAATTTACCCGTTTGCCTGTCGGCTTTCGCTGTATTAATGCGAAAAACGGGATATTAATTAATCAATTCCCAAAAACGAAACTAGTCATTTTCAATTGCACAAAAATCGTACCAAAAAAGGAATAAAATCAGCTTTTCAGTTATGCTTTAGTTCAAATGAAAATTATCAATCTCATCATTTAATAACTCGGTAGGTTTTTAAGCTATATTGACTCCGCTTATAGTTGTGTTTAATACTGTTCTTTTATTGATTTCTACGACGTTAAGACAGACAGATAAATTCTATGATTCGAGATCGGCAAAACAAGGGTTTGTGTAGAGACGCCCAATTTGGGCATCTTTGTAATTAAGAATGTTTCGTGCTTAGACGCCCAATTTGGGCGTCTCTACGAAGGGATATGGAAATATTTTATTTCTTGATGCGACCGATGCCGATAATCTTCAGTTCTTTTTGTCCGGGACAATCAGTTTCTATCAGGACTGTCCATTTTGTGTTTCCGGGTTTGACGGCTGTAGCGCTGAGAGTCAGGTTGATTGTTTGACCGGGTTTGAGTTTCTTTTTGCCCCTAATATTTAATCTTCCCGAGTCCGGAGTTACTCTGACATTCGAGAGAGTAACAGTTTTTTGTGTTTGATTTGTAAGAGTGATTTTCACGGACTTTTCCACTCCGACAGTCATCATGTTCAGACCAAAGAATTTTTTTGATAATCTGAGCGGCAGCCATATATCGCACTTAAGCATAAGCGTCGTCAAATCGTTGTAGGGATCGTTGGAATATATTAGGACTGCTTTTTGCATGGGGCCGCCTGCTTTGCCGAGATTCAATGTAATATTCATTGTCGCTGTTTCACCGGGCTGGAGATCGGTTTTGTCTAAAGGGGCTGTAGTACATCCGCAGGCAGGTTTGACTCTGCTGATTTTGAGAAGAGCGGTGCCACTGTTCTTAATAGTGATATTGGTCTTAAGCGGTGATTTATCTAAACTGACCTTGCCCCAATTGTATGTGTTCCCGCCGAGAATTTCCAATTTGGGTTGTGCTGTCGCCGCTGACATTCCTGTAAGAAAGATTAACAGGGTTAATATAAATATTTGTCTCAAAACATCTCCTGTTTTAGTGAATCGCGAAAACATTAAAAAAAACAGGGGCGTATCGCAATACACCCCTTCAATATATCTCATATAAGCAGTTATTTATCATTGAATATCGGAGAGGCAGTTACTCTGCCGTAACCCATGATTTTAAAATCTTTGTAATCAGGATGATCCGTGTTCATTTTGACAGTAACTCTGTAATTCCCTTTGACTTCGGGTTTTACTTTTATGGTTAATTCAATTTCTTCGCCCGGTTTTAGTGTCAAATTATTATGAAGATTGAAAAGAGCTGTCTTGGGTTCAACTGTTATATTTGACAGCTTAATCGCTTTATTAGAGTTATTACTCAACTTCAATTTTGATTCTTTTTCGTACCCGATTTTCATCTCGTTGAATGTGAAATATTGGCGAGGGGACAATTGCAGAGGTCTGATTACATGGGCTTTCAGATAATAAACTCTTTTGGTTTTACCGGGTTCGTTTGTATATATTTTTATAGTTTTGGTGACTTTATTGCTTGAGCTTACTTTGAGAGTTATATCGAGTTCCGCTGTTTCGCCGGGTTTGAGTTCTTTTTTGTCGAGTTTAGCACCAGTGCAACCGCAAGTGGCATTTACTTCTGTTATTACAAGAACTTCATCGCCTGTGTTTTTCATTTTCATGACAGTTTTCAAGGGAGAATCTTTAGGTGAAACCTTGCCCCAGTTATAGGTGTCTCCGCCTACGAATTCCATTTTAGGTTGAGCCGCGGCAACCGTTAGTGCAAAGACAAAAAGAATTATAAAGGAATTAATCAATCGAGTCATTATGTTATCTCCAAAAAAATTATTGTTCCGTCTGTTTCATATAGAGTTTCGACGCAATATATTGTTATATAGTGCATGCGGCAAAGTAAAAAATTATTAAATTTGCAAACGTGGCTCGGATGTTATAAATTGAGAAAAAGATTTAAGGACTCCGAAACGGATACTAATTACTTACGGAAACCGGCGATGATCTCAGTAAATAAGACTATAAGAACTCTCGGCACGACAACTTTGATTTTCGTCATGCTTGGATTGCTTATGCCCGCAAGTCTGTCCGCAGACGCGTCGGCTGAAATCAGTCATTCGATTTCTCAGTCTGATACGGTTGATATGGGGATGATTTACGCCGGAAGCAATGATACATTATGGGTTGAATTTTCTGTTAAAAATACCGGGACTATCTCTTTAAGATCATTTAATCTAAACCCCTCGTATTTTTTTGGTTATGATCCGGACTATATCCAACAAGTTAACAATCAAGATTATCTTGAATTTGAGATGAACTTTCGCGAGAATGATCCGATCATAGTCGATCCGTCTGAGACTAAGAGCATTTATCTGCAATACCCGACTACGACACCCACTTCATTCACAGATAATAAGTTGAAATACGCCTTGATGAAACTCGGTGTATATGACAGTAAGCTCGGAGAGAATCTTCCCGACAAAGACGAAATGGATCAATACGCTGCACATCGACAGTTCACGATTATTGCCCGCAGAAGCGAACAGTATGTGGACGGATACGATGAGTTGGTTGATTTTGACTCGGTCTATGTTACTCCTCCGGAATATATTTGGCCCTGGCGAGTTCAAAATGTCTCTGAGAAACCTTATTCGATTATATCTCAGGAATTGGAATTGCTCACTACTTCAGTGACTGATCCGGAAATCACTTTCACAGCAAGAACTCTCCCCTTGGAACTTGCTCCGAAAGATAATCCTACTACTTGGGGTATAAAATATTATCCGAGAGACAGAGGTTTCGACTCGGCTCATTTCCAACTTGGATTTATTCCTGATCCCGGCAATTATCCTGACTCAATCGCTTATGCGGAATGTGAAATTCGCGGGGTAGGTGTCGAACAGGAAATTGCATTACGCAGCGCTCTGTCGGCAACAATCACAGGGATTGACACATTGGATTTCGGAGATATACGAGTTAATGACGAGATCACTGCTGTTATTGAAATATCAAATAACGGCAATCTGAATTTCAACTCCCTCGGACAATCATTAGTTCAAATTGACAGATATGATGCCGCCGAAGATTTTTATATTGAGAATGACATTGATTTTTCGACCGGAAATATGTGGTCGGGAGAATCAAAGACTTTTACCGTTAAATTCGCGCCAAAAAGAAAAGGTCCTTTTCTCGCGAGATATATAATTGAAAGTGATATAATCAACAGAAATATATTCGGTTATCCCAAATCGGCTGAGAATGTGGTAGTGTATTTGAAAGGGCGCGGGACTGAACCGAAGCTTGCTTTTCCGGCTGACACTGTCAATGTGGGAAATGTTGTCTATCGTCCCGATTGTGTTCATGAACGAGATACTTTGGTCGCGATCGGCAATACAGGGAATTCTCTTTTGATTGTTACTTCGATCACATGTATGAATCCCACATACTTCAGCGTCGATGCCGTGAGCTTAGAAATTCCTCCCAGCGAAATAAGATATATCAAGATTAAATATGAGGCGCAAAGTTCTGACGAAGTAAATTTTGCGGATATAGTTTTTGAAACAAATGCCTCTGCTCCTTATAATACAATGACATTAGTTGCCCGCGGAGCCGGTGTGCCTGCGCTTGCGGCAGAATTATACATTAGTACGCATCATTCCTCAAAGCCGGGACGATTTGTTAATATTCCTGTCTTGCTTGATCGTGAAGTTGTTGTGTTTGCAAAAAACTATAGTGACACCTTGAATTACGACTCCTCGATTCTCAAATATGAACGCGCTATTATTCGAAATACTGCATCAGAAAATGTGAGTCAAAACAATGTGAGCGAAGCAGCTGAAGGCGGACGTTTGTTTATTCACCTCGCCGGAAGTAACTATTTTTCGCCGAATGACAGCTTGATAATCTTGCAATTCTCAACATACCTCGGCGATCGAATTGAAACGACAATCACATTTGAGCATTCAATGTTCGGGGACGGGATTTGTCCTAATGTACTTGATGTGAATGCAAAGGCAGGCATTTTCGCTCTTGATTCTGTATGCGGTCTTATGCAAAAAATTGGACGAACAACAGCTTTGAAAGCTGAGATTGTATCATGCTCTCCAAACCCTGTAAATACGACTGCTGAACTTGAATACAATTTGCCTTATGATGCTGATATTGAAATAATCCTGTTTAATTCTTTCGGTACGGCGGTGCGAAATATTTTCAAGGGAAAAGTGAAAAAAGGTGTTTACGGAAAGAATTTCTCCGTCGACGGACTCAGCTCGGGCTTGTATTATTGCGAACTGAGAACGGGGCTCTTGATTAAAACTATGCCGATTGTGATAAATAAATAAAATATGAAAAAAACATTAGTCATATTGTTGCTTCTTTTCTTTAGTCAAAATTCCGGGCTTGCTCAGGGTTTTGATTGGCAGTATTCTGCGCGCCTGACATTCGAAACGCCCCGCATATTTATCGGTGCGACGACGGATGTATCTTATCTGGGGCATGATGCTGATTTGAACTATGCGGAAAATGACATTGCCTGCGGCAGATTCTCTGAAGGCAGCGGGATAGGATATTCATTCGGAATAAAGGCAGAGTATTGGATGTCAGCTAATTCGTCTTATTATGCTGCAGTTACATATTCATATTCCCCGGCAACTTTCCTAATGAAAGATTCTAATCCTTTGGATAAGGAAACCCTGCTTCTCACAGAATATGAATTCAATTCCGACTTGTCTTATATTAACATCCAAGGCGGCGTGAACTATCGATTAGGCGGCAGTCATTTTCGAGTCGGACTCGGAGCTCGACTCGGTTTCATAATTGCCAACAGCAGCGAACATCTTGAACGGGTTATTTCTCCAAAAGACAGGTTCACTTTCCCGGGCGGTACTCATGAGAGGTTTATCTCTGAGGGAAAAATATCAGATTTATACACTGTTAATTTCCTTCCGGAGCTGACTCTAAGTTATGACTTAAACCTCGGTCTCGGCAAATACGCTTCTCCCTTTATCCGAATCGGTATTCCAGTTATGGACATTGCCGCGAACGATCCCTGGAAGCGCTATGAATTTTCAATCGGAACAGCTATAATGTTTGGTTTGAGATAATAGTTATTTTAACCATAGATTAATCACTTCTCAAACCCCTTTCTCAATTATTTGTATTATTTTCAAAAATTAATAGTAAATTGAGACAGATAAATTAGTGTTTTAGTAATGATACCCGGCCAATTGCAATGAATTATTCTGAAATGACCAAAGTGCAACTGATAAATGAGTTGGAAGATTTGGATAAAAAACATCAATTTTCCATAAGTGCGCGAAACGAAAAAACATCTCAGTTGTCAGAGCGGGTAAAAGAACTCAACTGCTTATTTAAAATATCAGTTCTAACGGAAGAATTAACAGAATTTTCCAATAAAGTTTTTGATGATATAGTTATGTTGATTCCGGGAGCGTTTCAATTCCCCGAAATAACATCTGCCAAAATCAAAGTCTATGATTATGAATGCTTTTCGGAAAACTACGAAGAAAGCTTTTGGTCTATAAAGGCCGGGATAAAATTAGGAAAAGAGCAAATCGGACAGATAACAGTGTATTATGCAGAGGAAAAACCTGAAAGTTTTGTCGGCCCTTTTCTCAAAGAAGAGTTCAAATTGATTAACGCAATTGCGGAATATATTGCGAGAATATCACAAAGGACGGACGCAGACAAGAAATTGTTGGAAGCTCGAAACTTTAATGCCGCGATCATTGCCGGTGCCCAAGAAGGTATCATTGTATGTGATGCTGATCTCCGATATAAAGTCTGGAATCTGTATATGGAGAAAATTACCGGACTGAAAGCCGATCAGGTCCTGGGGAAAATTGATACTGTGATGTTTGCGCATGTCAGTGAGTTCGAGGTTGATAAGTTGCTAAAAAGAGCATTAAAAGGCGAAACGGTCCAATCTAAACCGACTCCGTTTTATATTAAAGAAACCGGGAAAAAGGGCTGGTATACAGGATCCTACACTCCCCTGCTCTCCTCAGAAGGTGAAATTATCGGAGTAGTAGGAACTATAAGTGATATAACAAGCTATACTGACGCGCGCAAGAAACTTGAAAAATCGCAAGAAAAACTCAGGGCTTTTACAGGTCATCTGCAGTCGAGTCGCGAAGATGAAAGAATATCAATCGCCCGCGAAATTCATGATGAATTCGGGCAAATGCTGACAGCTCTCAAAATCAATTTGTCATTGTTGGACCGAGAGGTCAAAAAAGAGACTGAGACTATCAACAAAGATTTTCTTTTTGAAGAATCTGTTGAGATGCACAGGATTATAGATATTGCCATAAAAAAAACACGTGAGCTTGTAACTAAATTGCGCCCCGAAGTACTTGATAATCTCGGATTGATAGAAGCTATAGAGTGGCATTCTCAGAAATTCTTTAAACAAACCGGAATCAATTTGTCATTGAACAACAATCTTGATGATGATACAGCCGAGCTTCTGAAACAGGACAAAGACCGAGCTATAGCGATTTTCAGAATCTTTCAGGAATCACTTACAAATGTTATTCGGCACGCGAAAGCCAAGGCTGTTTGGGTCAAACTGGGACTGACGGATAACGGCATTGTGCTGGAAGTGAAAGACGACGGCAAGGGTATGAAAAACAAGCAATCGGCAAAAGGAAAATCGTTCGGTCTGCTCGGGATGAAAGAAAGAACTTTGGTGTTCAACGGCGAATTGGAGATTGAATCAGAACTCGGCAAAGGCACAACCGTAAGAGCGAGAATCCCGATTGAGCAGGAAACGGCTTAAAGCTAAATCCGGTACAATATCAAAAAATAATAATATTACTGAATTCGGAGACTTGAGATGATTGAAATATTAATGGCAGATGATCATATTCTTATCCGCGAGGGCTTAAAAAAAATCTTGGATTATGAGATTGATATTAACGTAAAAGCGGATGTCAAATGCGCTGCGGAAATCTTTGATTTTCTCAAAGAAGACAGTTGCGATGTGCTTATACTCGATATAAATCTGCCGGATATGAACGGTCTTGACGTTCTGAAACAGGCAAAGATCCTCTACCCCAAGCTCAAAATATTGATTCTGAGTATGTACCCCGAAGACAGGTTCGCAATCAGAGCGCTTCGCGCGGGAGCAATGGGCTATCTTACCAAAGACAGTGCCTCCGACGAACTCGTTTCGGCGATTCGCAAAGTTAATTCAGGGCGGAAGTATATTAATGATAATGTGGCTCAACAGCTTGCCTTTTCCATCGGGAACGATTCTGATATGAAGCCGCATGAAAAGCTGTCTTCTCGCGAATTTCAAGTTCTGTCTATGATCGGACAAGGTGTTTCTGTGCATAATATCGCTGACAAGCTCAAGCTGAGCGTCAGCACTATTAACACTTACCGACTCAGGATTCTCGAAAAAATGAAACTGAAAGGCAACTCGGAACTGATCCATTATGCTGTTCAAAACGGATTGACTGATTAAGGAATATTTTACAATTCTATTCGGAATTAGATCATGGTCAACGTGACTGTAGGAATTGATATAGGCGGGACTAACACAGTGTTCGGATTCATAGACGAGTCCGGGAATTGCTTGTTCGAAGACAGGATTTCTACCGGCGACTATGAAAAGCCGGAGGCTTTTGTCATTGCGATTTCCAAAAGAATTAAGTCTGCCGCTGAATCAAACTTCTTCAATCTCACAGGAATCGGAATCGGCGCGCCTAATGCAAATTATTATAGCGGCGCGATAGAAGACGCTCCGAATCTGCAATGGAAAGGGCGCATTTATATTAGTGATCTGTTCCGCAAGCATTTTGATGTACTTGTTGCTTTGACAAATGACGCAAACGCCGCGGCTCTCGGCGAGATGATATACGGCGCGGCAAAAGGAATGAAAGATTTTATTGTGATCACCCTCGGCACAGGGCTCGGCAGCGGAATTGTCTCAAACGGGAAACTTGTCTACGGTCATGACGGTCACGCGGGCGAACTTGGTCATACAATTGTCGATCATGACGGTCGCCTCTGCGGCTGCGGTCGGAAAGGTTGTTTGGAGACTTACGCATCGGCTACCGGCATTGTCACAACGGTCATCCAAATGCTTGAAGGATCTGACAGACCAAGCGTATTAGCGGATATAAACGAATCTGAAATCAGTTCGGAACTGATATACAAAGCAGCTGAAAAAGGAGATGAAATTGCTCTCGCAGCTTTCGAATATACAGGCAAGATCCTCGGTCGAAAACTTGCTGATACTATTGCCCTAACCAGCCCTGAAGCAATATTCCTCTACGGTGGTTTGGCAAACGCGGGCAAATATATATTTGCTCCTACTCAATATCATATTGAGAAAAACCTCCTGAATGTATTCCGGAATAAAGTTAGACTCCTGCAATCGGGCTTGATCGACAGAAACGCAGCTGTTTTAGGGGCGGCTGCAATTGCAGTCAGTATGACAGATAATTTGGGCAGCTAAGCACGACCGGCACAATCAAAGACATTGTGCCCGGTCGGAATTGGCGGGACTATTCTTGATAACGCTGTTATCGGTTCAAACTCAACTATAAAGAACGTGAAAAAGTTCGCAGCATTCTTAGGCTATATTCACATAAAGCTATAGCCATATTATTTGTGAATAACAGAATAATTACGCCAAAGATCCACCCAATTTTTACATCAAAGAAATATACTCATTCTATTCTTTTATTATCTTTCCGCTGACGTTCACACTTTTCGATGAAATATTATAAAAATAAGCTCCGGCTTGAAAGCTTGATAAATCAACTGACAATGTGTTTTCGCCGATTTGAGAGTATCCTTCAAATAGATTGTCAACTATGTTTCCGGATATATCAACCAAATTAACAGTAACGAATTCTGAAGCGTTTGCATGATATTTGATAGTTCCCGCTCCCGTAGTCGGATTTGGATAACTATAATTATTCATGTTGTCCGTTGTAGTTTCATCAACTGAAGTAAGGAAGGTATATGATAAGGTCACATCCTTGAAATTTTCTTCATTATAAGTTTTGCTGATGTTCTCGCCGCCCTTAACAAAATCCATCTCTATGAATTTGCCAATTTTTTTATCTTTTTCTGAAGCGTCTTCTGTCAATTCTATTACAATTTTATATGTACCGTCCGGGACGAACTCACCGTGCAAATCAGTGCAATCCCAAGCAACTGACATTTGTTTATGGCTCCTGAGGGTCGCGCTTGTTATTGCGTCTACTTTATTGCCATTGGAAGCATTGTTCCATCTGATAAGATGCTTTGATTTTTCTTGTGTCCAAATTTGAAGAGTTCTGATAAATATCCCTTCAGAGTCCTCAACCCATACAGCAATTATGTGATCCGGAGCAAATTCACCCCAATATGTTGCCGTTGTAAATTCAACGTTTACAGATCCTTCGCACAAAGATATGGGATCTTTTGCAATAGACAAATTTGTGAAAACAATGATTGAAATAATA
>JAQIDA010000322.1 GCA_027858275.1 Candidatus Kapaibacterium sp.
TTTCTTTTACTGATATATCAAAAGTTTTATTTTCCAATTCTCCTTGGCAGCTTGAGAGATAGTGAGTGGAACATGAATGTGTATATGTTATCCACGGAGCTATCGCAACATACATCTCGTCTTCAGGCAAGGCTATTACAACTTTTCTGTCGTCCGGAAAAGTGATCGTGAGTTCTTTGGGCGTAATAAAACTCACTATTTCCTTTTTCGAGAATTTCCAATCATTTGCTAAAGCAATCGCTTCCTTTATACCAAGTTCTTTTATTTTGTTGTAATCATTATCATAGTTCGGATCGGAAGGATCGCTGCAAGCTGATAATAATCCGATCAAAAATATACCGATCAATGCAAGATATTTCATTTTGTTCTCATAGATAATTGTAAAACTAATTTTCAGGAATAAAGGCTGTATCATAATGTCAAAATACGATTTTTTTTGTCCTCCTCCTTCGCAGGCGGGGGGACAAGAATATCTTCTCTTACTCCCCTCCTTGGAAGAGGAGGGGAGTTTTAAGATTTTCTTCATCTCATACTCCCCCGCCTGCGAAGGAGGGGGCTGGGGGGTGGTTCTTACTTCTTCACTGTCTCCACAACCTCACCGCAATGAAGCATCATGTCCCCAAAATATGGATTCAAAACCTCATTTTTCAGGCTCAGCCAATTTCCGCCGGCATTGTCGTTTGCCATCGGGCAGTGAACCACATAGAAAACATTGTCCGTTCCGAAGGCTTTTGCCGAGCGAATCAACGCTTCCGACAATTCGGTGAAAGCTTTTCGTTGGGCTTCTATATTGTCAGTACCTGCGATAAGGGAAATTTCTTTTTTGATTATTTTCGATTGCGTCATCCAGTACTTGTGACCGCTGTGGGAGAGCAAACTCATATCAACTTTGCCGAGCATATTTTCAGTATTCTTCGCTTCGGCAAGTGACTTTTTGCTGTCAGAAAGAACCAAAGCATCGGTCATTTTTATATATGCGAGGATTAATGATTTTAGCTGCGATTTGAATTTCTTCGGAGTATTCTTTGAGTAATCAGGTATTTCGCCGGCCTTCTTTTCGCTTTCAGCCGGACGGTTCATCGAACTATAATTGCCGTTAAGCTGAGCCGCGGCATCGATTTTGAATGTTCCGTTTACCACGATTTCTTCATTCTCTTCGAGTCCCGATTCAACGATGAAAAATTCCCCGAGGTCATCGCCGATTGTGATTTCTCTCATCTCGAAAGCAGGTTTCTCAGAGTCCGGAACTTTGACATAGACAACAGATCGCTTTCCGGTCCACATCAGAGCTGATTTCGGAATAATAATTTTTTGCATGTCAGATTTCAACATGGACTTCAATACACCCTTAACGAACATTTCCGGCTTCAATTCATTGTTGCTGTTTCGAATTTTGGCTCTGACTTTTATTGTGCGTTCTTTGGAATCTAAAACAGGATCAATAAACGCGACTCTTGCGGTGAAATTTTTCCCGGGCTGTGAAGAGACTTTGAAATCAATTTCGCTGTTGAGTTTCACCCGGCTGATGTCTTTTTCGTAAACGTCAAAGACTACCCATACTGTGCTCAGATCAGCTGTCTCGAAGAGAACTTCGCCTAATTTCACTTGGCTGCCCGACGATATTTTTAGGTTAATAACATAGCCGGAGGCATCGGCGAGAATATCAATTTCATTTTTGATTTTTCCGCTGTTCTCAATTTTGCTGATTTGTGAATCAGTTATTTTCAATAATTTCAGCTTCTCAACGGCTAATTGATATAATCTCGGCATAGACGATTTGAGTTTGATCGCCTCGAAAAGTTCCTTTTGAGCGTTCACTAATTCCGGGGAATATATTGACGCGATTTTCTGACCTACAGATACTTTTTGCCCGGTGAAATTGATATATAATTGCTCAATTCTTCCCGGAATATGAGCTGTTTGATTGTGTATGTTTCGTTCGTCAATCTTAATTTTACCGTTGAGATAGATTATCTTTTCGGGATTGCCCAATTCCAAAACCTGTGTTTGTATATTTGCCAGCATCATCGCGCTTTCTGACATCTCAAGCACTGCCGGGTCGTCGTTCGAGCCGCTTGCGGCAAGGGGGATAAGATCCATTCCGCAGATAGGGCAGTCCCCGGGCTCATTTTGTCTGATCTGCGGGTGCATGGAGCATGTCCAAATTTGAGCGACTTCGGTTTCGCCCGCCCCGTGATCATGACCTGCGTGTTCATCAACTGCGGGAGCGTCAGATCCGCCGAAAAACAACCAACCGATCAAAATACCGGCAACAATCAGACTTCCTGATTTGATAAGAGTACTTGTTTTTATCTTAAATTTCATTCTGTTCACTTCGATTAAGTTTCATAAATCAGTTTTTGGAATTCAGCATATCAATCAGCGCATCGGACAAATTCACTCGGACTTTTTCGAGTTCAAGCTTATATTCGTAGACTATGATTTGTTCTTTTTGCATAATCAAATCGAGATAATTGTTGCCTTTTGTGGAGTATTCCGTATATAGTATCTCCAATACATCGTAAGATTCTTTGATCTGTCTTTCGAGATATTTGATGTTTCGCAATGAATTTTGCTTGTCTGTGATTATCCTCTGATAATCGGCGCTGAGCTTGTTTTGATAGTCCTGAATTTGGTAATCGATCATTTCGGACTGATATTCATATTCCTGAACCTTAGCGTCATATTTCGAACTGAAAAGGGGAATATTCATCGACAACATGGGCATCAAAATATCTTTACCGTTATCGACCATTACGATGTCCGGTCTCTCTGTCACCATCGCATAATCCAATCCGAAGGCAATGTCGGGATAGCTTTCCAATTTGGATGATTCTATTTGGCTTAGCGCAGCTTCCTTTTGCTGATGCATAACGCTGAGATTGGCATTATTCGCCAAAATAGAATCTCGCACAGATGAATCATCTTCAAGTATATCAAGCGTGATATCTTCGGAAACATTGACCTTGTCCGATTCTGGACGGCTGAGCAGTTTGTTGAAATCTGCCTGCAACGGAAGAAGAGCACTGTTTAAATCATCAAGCTTATTTTGAAAATCATTCAATTTGATACGGATTCTCATCAAATCAGCCAGTCCGGTTTTCCCGCTTTGGTACTTTGTTTCGATCAAAGATTCGAGGGCTTGATAAAACATCATCTGTTCGGAAACCAGCTTGACTTCTTTGCGATTGATGTAGATATTATAACATATTTTTTTTACGTCATAGATTAATTTGTATTTAAGAGCATCGAACTCTTTCAATCTGATCTGTGCGGATTTCGCCTTGCTGTCGGCTCTTGCGTCAAGTTTACCGAACCAAGGAAATTTTTGGGTCAATGATATTTTGAATTGCTGAGCACCTACGCGGGTTTCAACGGGACTGACAAAATATCCGAAAGTAACTTGCGGATCGGGCAAAGCATCGACTTGGTCGATCTGTTGCACAGCCGCCATGTACTGACTGAATTTTGCTTTCAAAGCAGGATTGTTCTCCGCCGCGATCGATAAATATTCATTCAGATCCCCTTGAGCGAACCCGACAGAACTAATAAAAAGAAGCAAAGGCAATATTAATTTCAATATTTTCATCTCAATTCCGCTTGAATCTCAAGAATTTTATTTTTTATTTTTTCTGTGCTCGGCACTCCGTCAGAATAGAATCGGCAGGCTAAATTCGGAACTTTCGGCGCCGGCATACTTTCAAAGTCGACATTATTGATCAACAAAGTCGGTGAACCTCGGAATCTATGTCGGACTGCTTCAGCAGGACCTGTGATTTCTACTTCAGAATATTCAATATTTTTTAAGCCGGACACAGCGATTTTGGCATTCTCCATCATCTCAACACTATGCGGACAGCCGTCAAAATACTGAACAACAACTGAGAGTTTTTCCGGATTATTTACTTCGTTTTTCATTTTATATCCCTCCGCGATTCTTGTTTTTTTTAATTTATACTTATCTTTTTTTTTGAAACCGTGTAGTTAACTTAAGATGTCTTCTCTGCCTCAAGAAACCTTCCGAGGGTGAAGAAACCCTCGGAAGGTAACAGACATCAATGCTTTGTAGCACTACCTTCGGAAGGTTTGTCTTTTCGCCTACAATCATTCATCAGAAATTGACATATTTTGACTTTGATTGTTTCTCAATTTTCTTTCCTGCCACACAGAATACAAAACAGGCACGATGAACATAGTCATCACTTGGATTGTCATACCGCCGACTGAAGGGATGGCCATCGGGATCATTATATCTGAGCCTTTGCCGGTCGATGTCAAAATCGGCAGCAAAGCGATAATGGTTGTTGCGGTGGTCATAACCGCCGGGCGAACTCTTTGCTGTCCCGCATGAATAACGGCAGTACGAATTTCATTAACAGATTTCGGTTTCTCTTTTTCAATAACTTGCGTGAGATATGTTCCCATCAGCACACCGTCATCCGTCGCAACGCCGAACAAGGCGATAAACCCTACCCATACTGCCACACTCGCGTTAATTGTGTGAACTTGGAACAGATCCCTCATCTCCATACCCGCTATGGAGAAATTCAGGAACCAGCCTTGGCTATATAACCAAAGCATAATAAATCCGCCGGAGAAAGCGACAAAAACTCCCGAGAATACCATTGATGTCGTTTGGAGGTTTCCAAACTGAAAATAGAGAATTAAGAAGATCGCTATTAATGAAATAGGAATTACTATGGCAAGGCGCTTTGAAGCTCTCAACTGATTTTCGTAATTCCCTGCGAATTTGTATTTAACACCGGGGGGAACAACGAGTTCCCCGGATTCGATTTTTGATTTGATAAATCTCTGAGCTTCTTCTATAACATCTACTTCGGCGTGACCTTCGTTTTTATCAAATATCACATAAGAGTTCAAGAAAGTATCTTCGCTTTTTATCATTTGCGGACCTTGAACATACTTGATTTCGGCGACTTCATTCAGCGGAATTTGTACTCCGTCGGAAGCGGGAATAAGTATATTCAGTATGTCAGCCGGATTGTCCCTGAATTCACGGGCATATCTGACTCGGATCGGGAATCGCTCTCTGCCTTCGACAGAAGTTGAAAGTTTCATACCGCCGACGGCGACACTGATATAACTCTGAATATCGCTGATTGTAATTCCGTATCTTGCCGCTGCCTTTCGATCGATATGAATCTCAAGGTAGGGTTTGCCTACTACTCTGTCGGCGAATACAGATTCTGTTTTGATGCTCGGCACGTCTTTCAGAACATTTTCCATTTCAAACCCGAAAGCTTCGATTGTTTTCAGGTCCGGACCGTATATTTTCATTCCCATGGGGGCGCGCATACCGGTTGAGAGCATAACCAATCTTGTTTCAATAGGCTGAAGTTTTGGAGCGGACGTTAAACCGGGATAATTCGCGACTTTAACGATTTCGTCCCAAATATCATTTGGCGATTTGATATGATCGCGCCAATTTCTAAAAAACTCACCGCCGGGATATTTGATCAGTTTACCGTCTGTATCTCTCTCGTATTGTCCTTCATCGTCAACCTTAAAACGAAGCCTGTGGCCGTTTTCGTCGAGCTTGTATTCAGGTTTGTAATTAATCGTGTTCTCGAACATGGAGATAGGCGCAGGATCCAAAGCCGAATTGACACGCCCCCATTTGCCGACGGTTATTTCCACTTCCGGAATCGCCGTGACAGCCATATCCACAAATCTAATCACTTCAATGTTTTCTTCTATGCCCGAATGGGGCATGGTAGTCGGCATTAGCAGGAAAGATCCTTCGTCGAGCGGAGGCATAAATTCACTACCGATGCCGGGAAAAGTCTTTGCAAGGGATTGCCATCCTGATGAATGTCTAAGATCAATTCCTATAGCATGAGTGCCGTCCGCAACGAAACCAAATGTTTTTTCCAATCCCTGCCAACTGATTATACCAAGTATAATGACCGCTATCGGGACAGAAAGAAATTTCTTTTTATTATCGAGACACCAACGCAGGATTCTTGAATAGAAATGAACTACGGTCATTAATATTCCAAGGATCAGAGCGATTATCCCTCCGACAAAAAGAATATTTGTGAACAGAGAATTTCCCGCGCCCAAAGGCAGCCATTCTTTCGCGAGAATATAGAAAACCGCAAGCAGTATAATGACAAAATTGATATACTTGAGATATTTGCTGTCCTGCCAATTATATATATCTGACAGAATGTTGCTTGCTGATACCAGCGACAGTGCAATACCCGCCCATGGGACATATAATACTGCTATAACAATGCCGGCGACAAACAGGGCAGAATTCAATATCTTTTTGTATAATTTTTTACCGAGCTTCATGGAAAATAGCCAGTGGGCGAAAGTCGGTATGAACACAATGCCTATAAATAAGGCTGACAGCAGGGCATAAGTTTTTGTGAATGCCAGCGGTCGGAACAATTTCCCTTCGGCTGCTTCCATGGCAAAGACCGGCAGAAAACTGATAATTGTG
>JAQIDA010000329.1 GCA_027858275.1 Candidatus Kapaibacterium sp.
TCCGCAAAAGAGGAAATTCTCATCAAGAGAGTTTCCTCTTTTTTTTATAATTAAAAACACAACAAAAAAGCCTGTGCAGGTAATTAGCACAGGCTTTTATGATATAATATCAAAAACAAGTTATTTACATGTGTTCCGGAGTAGTAATGCCAAGAATGACTAAGCCATTTTTCATCATTATTCTCGCGATTGAAGCTAATTTCAATCTGGCATCTCTCAATTCTTCGCTGTCAGCACTTATTATCCTGCATTCGTGATAGAATACATGGAATGCGGCAGCTGCCTCGCGTAAGAAATCTGTTAACACTTGAGGCTCGCACTTCGTCGAGCTTGATTTGACAGCTTCGCCGAAATTCATGATATACTTAATAAGTGATATTTCGGCTTTGTGATTGAGCAAAGTGAAATCAGCATTGTCATTGACTTTAATTTCTAAATCTTCAGCTTTGGCAATCATCGAACAGATTCTCGCGTGAGCATATTGCAAATAGAAGACTGGGTTTTTATCGCTTTGTTCGCGGGCCAAACCGAGATCAAACTCAAGATGCGTATTAACACTTCTCATTAGAAAGAAGAACCTGACTACATCAGGGCCGACTTCATCCAGTAGATCGTCGAGTGTGTAATTCTTGCCTGTTCGTTTGGACATCTTTACTTGTTCGCCGTTTTCGGAGAGTGTTACAAACTGGTGGATCAATGTTCTCACCTTATTTGTATCATATCCGAGAGCTTTGATGCCTGCCTGAACATCAGGAACTGTCGCAATATGATCCGCTCCGAAAAGTTCGACCATCAGATCGTATCCAAGTTCAAATTTTTCTCTGTGGTAAGCCATGTCAGGCAACCTGTAAGTCGGTTCTCCGCTTGATTTGACAATCACTCTGTCTTCTTCGAGGCCCATTTCAGAAAGTTTGAGCCAGAGAGCCTCATCTTTTTCGTATGCAAGATCCAATTTTTTAAAATCTTGGATTATGGCGTCAATTTTGCCATCTGTATATAGTGAATCCTCATTAAAAAAAACATCCTGCTCGATGTTCATTCTCGTGAGAGTTTTTTTGATTTCTCTGAAGCACCATTTTTCACCCGCTTTTCGGAAAAATGTAATATCATCCTCAGTGCCTGATTTATATTTGTCTCCGAATTCCTCTTTTATTTCGGCAGCAATCTGTTTGATATACTCGCCTCTGTATCCGTCTTCAGGGAAAGGAAAATCGGCGTTGCCGAGTGCTTCCATATATCTTGCGTAAACAGATTTAGCAAGATTGTTCATCTGATTGCCGGCATTGTTGAAATAGTATTCGCGAGTGACATCCCAACCTGTCCATTCGTAAAGATTGGATACTGTGTCGCCGATTGAGGCGTTTCTGCCGTGTCCGAGGTGTAGCAAACCGGTAGGATTGCAACTTATATATTCTACATTGACTTTTCGACCTTCGCCGAGATTGCTTCTGCCGAGTTGATCGCCGAGGGCGTCCATTGTCTTCAGCACTTCAGCGTAAAATCCGTCAGTGAATTTAATATTGATAAATCCGGGGCCTGCTATAGAGACATTCTCGATCAATTTAGCATCATAGTCCAATGCTGCGATTATTTCTTCCGCAATTGCACGAGGAGGTTTTTTCATAGCTTTTGCAGAGCGCATTGCTACATTGCAAGAAAAATCACCGTGGTCGGGATTTTTTGGGGCTTCAAAGTGTAGTTCTGTTTCTTCAGGTACTCCGATTTTGTTCAAAGCATTTCTGAAAACAGGAGTAATATATTTCTTTTGCATTAAATAATCTCTTCAATCGGAGGGTTGTATATACTATGCAAATTTTCGGGTTTGAACGATCTTGTTTTTCCGTCATCTGTCACAGTCATGAATTTAGAATCGCTCCAAAGTTTTTCCAATTTGTAAAAACTTCTGATTTCCGGCAGCATAATGTGAAGAACAACATCGAAGAAATCCATAATTACCCAATTGCCGACATCAGGACCTTCTCTGCCGGGTTTGTCTATACCAAACAGAGTACATTTTTTATGAACTTCGTTAATCAAAGCTTGCACTTGCACGGTTGATTCACATGTACAAACGACAAAATATTCAGCCGGAGCTGTTTCAATTTCGCTCATGTCGAGCATTAAAACATCATGTGATATTTTATCTTGTGCTATTCGTGCGCAGAAAGTAGCTAATCCTTTAGATGAGCGTGGTTTACCAATTTTAGACAATTTAACTCCGGTTATTACTAATTTTATTCTTTCTCATATCGGGTATATAACGGATATAACAGATATATCATTTAAAGGGTTTTAACTCCTTGTAATCCGCGCCGAGAACAACAGTTGACCGGATAAACATTGAAGAATCAATCATTTCGATTATCAGCGAATCATTTATCCCTGCTGCATAAGCGACTTTTTTTGCTGAACTTAGATCACCGAGCATGTCTATCACAATAGATTGAGCAATTGAGTCTTTGTAATTACCTACATCTACAACATCAAATCCGCGGTCGTGCAGATATTTTTTGGCCTTGCCCGCAAGACCTTTCACCCTACAACCGTTCAATATATTAATTTGAATGACTTCCTCAACGGTTCTTTTTTCGATATTGTCATCAATAGTCGCATCAACCGGAGGAGACACAAACACACGATTAATAAAAGCCGCGGCCATAGCTACTACAACTATAGTCATAACAATTATTATTACTATATTAAATATTTTTTTGTTGAATTTCATATCTTCAGCTTTTATTAATTAGAATTTCGTTCCAAAGTTATCAATGCAAAAATAATGAATAATATCTTAAACGGAAAGGATAGTTTTCTTACTGAATCATTATCCTATAAGAATAAACATCAGCCCCGACAACAACATTACACAAATAAAACCCCGAACGGAGATTATGATTGATAACTATTTCGCTTTGATTCCGGCTTGATTGGGAGAGAACGGATCGGCCCAACAAATCACAAATCGTTATTTGAGCGTTTTTGCCACACAATTCATCTGATCTGATCACAATTCTGCTGTCGCTCACGCTTACTTTTATGGTGGGGGCATTATTTTTCAAGTCTTGAACACCAGTTTCCTTAATC
>JAQIDA010000333.1 GCA_027858275.1 Candidatus Kapaibacterium sp.
GTTATAAGCCGTGCATATGCTCTAGGTTTTAATATTCCTTTGTCCTCTGTCATTTCTTTTTTTTTGCTATAGTTCTTGAGGTCTACAACATTGTGAACATTGGCAAAAAACTTGAGTACTATGATATCAGGTTGGCTGGTGTAGCTCAGTGGTAGAGCACATCCTTGGTAAGGATGAGGTCACCGGTTCAAGTCCGGTCATCAGCTCAGATACGCTGAGAGTGTAGAATGAAGTAATTATACAGGGGCGTAGCTCAATTTGGTAGAGCGACGGTCTCCAAAACCGTAGGCTGCGGGTTCAAGTCCTGCCGCCCCTGCTTTTAAACCGGCTTTCGAGTCGGAATTTGTGTGACGATTTCTGTGGAAGCCGTTATGGTAGCTAAAATAAAGCAATATACAAGCGACGTAGTCAAGGAAATGAAAAAAGTTTCTTGGCCGTCAAAAGCTCAGTTGAAAGAATCAACGATCGTAGTTATCGCTACAACGTTGGTCATTACAGGTTTTGTGAAAGTGATTGATATCGGGATGGAACTCGTCGTCAATGTTATTTTTTAAAGACCAACAACTTACTGAACTTAAAATTAATAATAAACATTGATTTGGTATGAGTGACGAACAAGATATAAAGGAAGTTAATCCTAATCTTAAATGGTATGTTCTTCGCACCTTTACCGGGCATGAGCAAAAGGTTCAGACGGCGATAGAAGCCGAAGTTGAACGTTTGAAGCTTCATGACAAGGTGCTGGATGTGATTATTCCTCAAGAGACCGTTTTTGAAGTAAGAAACGGTAAAAGGAAAACCAGGGTGAAAAACTTTTTGCCCGGGTATATCATCGTTCATATTGAGCTTGATAAAAAAACAAAAGATATTCTCTCGAATCTGCCGTCAGTCGTGAGCTTTGTGGGAACCAGATCGGAACCCGCTGCTTTGCGTGAACATGAAATCGACAGAATTTTGGGCAGGGTTGAAGAACGTAAAAACGTAGCAACGATTGAGACTAAGTTCACAATCGGTGATCCCGTTAAAGTTATTGAGGGACCTTTCGCGAGTTTCCACGGATCTGTCAAAGAAGTCAATAACGAAAAACAGAAATTGAAAGTAGAAGTTGGTATTCTCGGTCGCAAGACTCCTGTAGAATTAGACTTCAATCAAGTTGAAATCGGCGGAATTGAAGAGTAAATTTCGTCTGCTGTCTTGAGCTTAAGATCAACAAAGAAACTTTATTAACATATATATAAATAGAGCAATGGCAAAAAAAATAGCAGGACAATTCAAGCTGCAGCTAAAAGCCGGCGAAGCGACAATGGCGCCTCCGGTTGGACCGGCTTTCGGTCAGCGCGGTCTGAACGGTATGGAATTCGTAAAACAGTTCAACGCTAAAACCGCAAAAAGCAAAGGAAATATCCATCCGGTATTAGTCACTTTTTACGGTGATAAGAAATTCACATTTGAAGTTAAATCCCCGCCCGCAGCTGTATTGCTGATCAAAGCGGCAGGTTTGGAAAAAGGTTCCCCTGAATCTAACAAGGAGAAGGTCGGTTCCGTAACCGTAGCACAGTGTGAAGAAATCGCGAAAATCAAAATGGTGGATTTGAATTGCACCACAGTGGCAAGCGCCGTTGAAATGCTCAAAGGCACAGCTCGAAGCTCGGGTATTATTGTTGAGGGTTAATCCATCAACATTGTGCTGACTTCAGTCAGAAATAAAAGAATTTATAATAATTACGAATAGCGTACAGACATGAAAAAGTTAGCTAAAAGATATAAAGCCATGGTTGATTCCTTTGACGTAGATAAAGTCTACAGTCTGGAAGAAGCGGTAAATATCCTCAAAAACAATGCCACAGCTAAATTCGACGAATCAATGGAAATATCGATGAACCTTGGTGTCGATCCTCGTAAAGCTGACCAGCTTGTCAGAGGTACGGTATCACTGCCGCACGGCGTTGGCAAAAAAGTCAAAGTTCTTGTTCTCGCAAAAGCTCCTAAAGATCAAGAAGCTTTAGATGCAGGCGCGGATTATGCCGGACTTGATGAATATCTCGAAAAAATTAAAGGCGGATGGACTGATATAGATGTCATCATCTCTACTCCCGATGTTATGGGACAGGTCGGTCGCCTCGGTCGTGTATTGGGCCCTCGCGGTTTGATGCCGAATCCGAAAAGCGGAACTGTTACATTCGATGTAGCAAACGCTGTCAATGAAGTAAAAGCCGGTAAAATTGAATATCGTGTTGATAAAACAGGAAACGTTCAAGCAGCCGTTGGCAAATGCTCATTCGACGCACAGAAACTTGTTGATAATGTTAATACTGTCTTCACCAGTGTTATGCGCAATAGACCGCAAACAGTAAAAGGCAGATACATCAACAGTGTTACAATTTCTCCTACAATGGGAGCAGGCGTGAAAGTCGAAGAACAATCTTTCACAGTAGCCGAAAATAATTAAGATATTACGCACTCATCGAGCTGCGATCAGCTTCACGTATCGCTTGTGCGATTCGGATCGGGCTTGAATGATTTATAAACATATGGTAATGTTATGATCTCAAAACAAAAGAAAAATGAAACCGTAGAAGAGCTTGTTGACAAATTCAAGCGTGCCGCCGGTATTCATCTGATCGATTTTACCGGAGTAACAGTAGCTGATTCAATGCGCATACGTCGTGAATTCTTAGAAAACGACTCTGTGATGAGAATCGCTAAAAACTCTCTCTATAAAATCGCGATGAAACAAGCCGGAGTCGAACACGAAATACCGGACGAAGTAATGACAGGTCAAACTGCAATTATATTCGCGTTCGAAGATCCTATCATGCCCGCAAGAATTATCAAAGAACAAATCCAAAAGTTCAAAAAACCGATCTACAAAGCTTCGGTTATTGATAATCAGTTCTTCGGAGAAAAACAACTCAATCAAGTTGCAGCTCTTCAGAACAAGCAGGAATTATTGGGAAGTATCGCAGGCAGCTTAACAGCACCTATAAGCGGTATTGTCGGTTCAATTAACGCAGTTATGCGTGATCTTTCTTCTCTCATTGAAGAAGTCGCCAAAAAACAAGCGTCATAAGAAAATATTTAAAATTAAAGTATATCTCAAGGAGACAGAAAATGTCAGCAATCGTTGAAGAATTATTAGAAAAAATCGCAGCCTTTACACTCGTTGAAGCAGCGGAACACAAAACAGCAATGGAAGAAAAATTCGGCGTTTCAGAAGCAGCTCCCGTTTTGATGGCTGGCGCAGCAGCACCGGCTGAAAGCGGTGAAGCAGAAGAAGAACAGACTGAATTTGACGTTGAATTAACAGAATTCGGCGCAAAAAAATTGAACGTTATCAAAGCAGTTCGCGAAATTACAGGCTTGGGCTTGAAAGAAGCTAAAGAAGTAGTTGAAAGCGCACCTAAAGTGATCAAAGAAGGCCTTCAGAAAGACGAAGCTGAAGAGCTTAAGAAGAAATTAGAAGACGCAGGCGCAAAAGTTACTATCAAATAATTAATTTGAGCGCATAAATCGTTCTTGAAATCTGGGAGCGGACGGTGAAAATCGTTGCTCCCATATTTTGCTTAAATTGAATCCGATAATAAATGGTTGTTTTACTCTTTATTTGTCGCGGAGTAACTGATTGTCTGATAAAAAATTAAATACAATTGCCCCATAGGGTTTTTTGAGACTCTTTCTGCGAGAAAGGGTCTCAAAAAGTCCTATTTTTTTCGTTTATCATCAAGGAGGTGCTTAAGTGAGCTCCGCAAAACAAATCTTCGAAGAAGTTAAAAGAAGTAGTGACGGTCTGATAAGACTCCGTGAAAGAGTAGATTTTTCGAAAGCTTCGAAAATCTCAACATATAACGATTTGCTTGGTATTCAAATCGATGCTTATAAAGAGTTTCTGCAAGAAGATGTTCCGGCGTCAAAGCGCTTGAAGAAAGGTTTGCAGCAATCTTTTGTAAACAATTTCCCAATGGAGGATGCTTCAACTATATTCCAACTTGATTTTGTTGAATATAATATTGAAAAACCGAAATATTCGGAAATTGAGTGTCGCGAACGTGAACTCACCTACGCGAAACCGCTGAAAGCGAAATTGCGTCTTTCAAGCAAAGCGGACAAAAAATCTGAAGATTATATTGAATCTATCGTTCAGGAAGTTTACCTCGGGAACATTCCCGCGATGACTCAGAGAGGTACATTCATTATTAACGGCGCCGAACGCGTTATTGTATCGCAGTTGCATCGCTCACCCGGTGTTTTCTTTGACGATGCTCTTCATCCGAACGGAACAACAATCTATTCAGCAAGAATCATTCCTTTCAGAGGTTCATGGATAGAATTCATAACAGATATTCACGATGTGCTTTATGCGTACATCGACAGAAAGAAAAAATTCCCGGCTACTACATTGCTTAGAGCATTGGGATATTCATCCGATGAAGATATTCTTAATCTGTTCGATATGGCTGAAGACGTTACTGCTGCCGATGTCAATGAAGAATTGACGGACAGAAGAATCGCTTCGGACATCATTGACGTGAAGACCGGCGAAATTATCGCTACTCGCGACATGATCCTCGATGAGGAATTATTAGAAAGATTAGAAAATTCTGACGTCGCTGATTTCAGAATATATAAGTATAAAGATTCGAGCCAAGAACCGGTCATAGCAAGAACAATTGCCAAAGACACAGCTCGCAACAGAGAAGACGCATTGGAAGCTATATACAGACAGCTTCGTTCAAGTGACGCCCCCGACATCGAAGCCGCTGAAGCATTACTGGAAAGATTGTTCTTCAATACAAAGAGATATGATCTCGGCATAGTCGGTCGCTACAGAATCAATCAAAAATTGAAATTGGATACAGGGTTAGATGTTACTACACTAGAAGTAACCGATATTGTTGCTATCATCAAACATCTTCTCGGTCTTCATGATGAAAAATTTAGCGGTGATGATATTGATCATCTTGGAAACAGACGAGTTAAAACTGTAGGCGAACAAATGTCCGCACAGTTCAACGTTGGTTTAGCCAGAATGGCTCGCACTATCAAAGAACGCCTCGGCATTCATGACGGTGACAATCTTACTCCTTCTGATCTTGTTAACGCCAGAACTATCAGCTCAGTAATCAATCAGTTCTTCGGAACCAACCAGCTGTCACAGTTTATGGATCAGACAAATCCATTGTCAGAATTGACCCACAAAAGAAGAACTTCGGCCCTCGGCCCGGGTGGTTTGACACGTGAAAGAGCCGGCTTTGAGGTACGTGATGTTCACTATACTCATTACGGAAGACTTTGCCCGATTGAAACACCTGAAGGTCCGAATATCGGTTTGATTTCGTCGCTTGCTATTCACGCCAGAATAAACGCCCTCGGTTTTATTGAAACTCCTTACAGAAAAGTAGTTGACGGAAAATTGACTGATGACATCATTTATATCCCCGCTGAAAAAGAAGACGGCATGATTGTGGTTCCTGCCTCAACTCTTACAGACGAAGATAATAATATTGTAGGGGACAAAATACAGGCAAGAAAATCAGGTGATTATGTACTCGTAACGCCTCAGATGATTGACTTCATGGATGTCTCGACGGATCAGATCACTTCTGCCGCCGCGGCACTTATTCCTTTCCTTGATCATGATGATGCTAACCGTGCCTTGATGGGCTCAAACATGCAACGTCAGGCAGTTCCCCTGCTCAGACCTCGTTCACCGTTCGTCGGTACAGGTATGGAAGCAAGAGTTGCCAATGACTCACGTACTCTTATCCTTGCTGAAGGTGAAGGGACTGTCGAATACGTTTCCAGTGTAAAAATTCGTGTAAGATACGACGAAGCCCGCACGGAACGGGAAAGATTGACCAAATTTAATTATAAAGAAACAGTTACGTATGAAATGATGAAGTTCTTCAGAACCAATCAAGATACATGCGTAAATCAAAGACCTATGGTAAAAGAAGGCCAGCGCGTTGTGAAAGGTATGCCTTTGGCTGACGGAGCTTCGACGGAAATCGGCGAACTAGCTCTCGGTCAGAACGTACTTGTAGCATTCATGCCTTGGCGCGGTTATAACTTCGAAGATGCGATTATCTTGTCAGAAAGGCTTGTAAAAGAAGATATTTTCACTTCTATACATATCGAAGAATATACTCTTCAGGTTCGCGACACAAAACGCGGCGAAGAAGAATTTACACGTGAAATACCCAACGTCAGCGAAGAAGCAACAAAAGACTTGGACGATTCGGGAATTATCAGAACCGGCGCGAAAGTTCGCGAAGGAGATATTCTCATCGGTAAAATCACTCCTAAAGGCGAAACAGATCCTACACCGGAAGAAAAATTGCTCAGAGCAATCTTCGGCGATAAAGCAGGCGATGTGAAAGATGTATCATTGAAAGCCTCACCCGGTTTAAAAGGTGTAGTAATCAATACAAAATTATTTACCAGAAGATTGGTTGTCTTAGATAAAGAGACCAGACTTACTGAAAAGAAACGCCAGGAACTGATCAACAAACACGAAAAAGAATCATTGAACGCTTTGGACAGAGACTTAATCGACAGATTCAGCAAAATCCTCGACGGCGAAAAAGTCCTCGGACTCAAACATAACAATGAAGCTGTTGTATTCAGAAGCGGTACAAAACTCACAACAGAGCTAATTCTTGAAAAATTCCTCGACAGCACATTGAAACCGGAACTTTTGGATTCGGAACAAGAAATTCTGCCTGAAGGCGAAAAAGCTGAGACTCTCGTAGATATGTTAAGAAATTATGCTGTTAAGCGTAATGACTTAATCGGAGATTACAGAGCCGAACGCAACAAGATTCTTGCCGGAGACGAACTCCAGCCGGGTATTCTTCAGATGGCAAAAGTTTATGTAGCTAAAAAACGTAAACTTCAAATCGGTGATAAAATGGCGGGTCGTCACGGTAATAAAGGTATTGTATCGAAAATCGTTCCGATTGAAGATATGCCTTTTATGGATGACGGAACTCCTGTTGATATTATCCTGAATCCACTTGGTGTGCCTTCTCGTATGAATCTTGGTCAGTTGTATGAAACTGCTCTCGGATGGGCCGGATTAAAACTCGGAAAACATTTTGCCACTGCAATTTTTGACGGTGCTTCTTGGGATGAAGTCTGTGACTATCTCGAAAAAGCAGGATTGCCGCGCGACGGTAAGGCCGTATTGTATGACGGACGTACAGGCGATCAGTTCAAAGAAAGAATTACAGTGGGAATTATATATATGCTCAAATTGTCCCACTTAGTTGAAGACAAAATTCATGCAAGGTCCATAGGCCCTTATTCATTAATAACCCAGCAGCCTCTCGGCGGTAAAGCTCAATTTGGCGGTCAGAGACTCGGGGAAATGGAAGTTTGGGCTCTTGAAGCCTACGGTGCCGCAAGTACTTTGCAGGAAATGCTTACTGTGAAATCAGATGATGTTCAGGGAAGAGCCAAAATGTATGAGGCTATTGTCAAAGGTGAAAATATGCCTACTCCCGGTATTCCTGAATCATTCAACGTTTTAGTGCGCGAACTTCAAGGGCTGTGTCTTGACCTGAAAATGGAATAATTTAATTGTTTCCTTTCAGCAAAGCACGTTGCAGCAATACTTGAAATAAAAAAGATCTAAATATTAATTATAGATGAGGTGCGAACTTATGCATTACAATGCAGTACCACACAAAGGATATTCCAAGCTTTCAATTAAGATAGCTTCTCCTGACGATATTCTTAATCGTTCTCACGGCGAAGTAACAAAGCCCGAAACTATTAACTATCGCTCTTTTCGTCCGGAAAAAGATGGTTTGTTCTGCGAGAAGATTTTCGGCCCGATTCGTGACTGGGAATGTGCCTGTGGTAAATACAAAAGACTTCGATACAAAGGTATCGTTTGCGATCGTTGCGGTGTAGAAGTTACACAGAAATCTGTTCGACGTGAAAGAATGGGGCATATCTTATTAGCAGTTCCCGTTGTTCATGTTTGGTTCCTCCGCTCACTGCCGAGTAAAATCAGCGGCGTATTGGGAATGCCGACAAAAGACGTCGAAAGAATTGTCTATTACGAATCATACATAGTAGTGCAGCCCGGCAAAACCGGTTTGCAGAGAAAAGACCTTTTGACAGAAGAGCAGTATCTGGAAGTTATGTCTTCTTTGCCCGAAGAAGATCATCTGCTCGACAATGATGATGAAAACAAATTTATCGCTCTCATCGGCGGCGAAGCCGTTAAAGAATTACTCAAAAGAGTAGTTCCCGAAGAGTCATATGTTGTGTTGAAGGAAAGACTCAAAGTCGAAACTTCGCAACAGAAAAAAGCGGACCTTCTGAAACGTTTGAGAATTCTGGACGCATTCAGAGAAAAAGATTATGATAAACTGATGAACTCACCCGACTGGATGGTTCTGGATATAGTACCTGTAACACCACCTGATTTGAGACCTTTAGTGCCTCTTGAAGGCGGACGTTTTGCTACATCCGATCTTAACGATCTATATCGCCGTGTTATCATCAGAAACAATCGTTTGAAACGATTAATAGATATTAAAGCTCCGGAAGTAATTTTGCGTAACGAAAAACGCATGCTTCAGGAATCTGTAGACGCGTTGTTTGACAACAGCCGCCGTGCCGTGAGAAGTGAATCCCAAAGAGCTCTTAAATCTTTGGCTGATACTCTCAAAGGCAAGACCGGTCGTTTCCGTCAGAACTTGCTCGGTAAACGTGTGGATTATTCAGGTCGTTCAGTTATTGTTGTCGGTCCGGAATTGCAACTCCACGAATGCGGTTTACCGAAAGATATGGCAGTTGAATTGTTCAAACCGTTTGTCATCAGAAAATTGATCGAACGCGGTCATGTCAAGACTGTAAAAAGTGCCAAGAAAATGGTTGAACGCAAAACAAATGAAGTCTGGGATATTCTCGAAAGAGTAATAGAAGGACATCCTGTATTGCTTAACCGTGCTCCTACACTTCACAGACTTGGTATACAAGCTTTCCAGCCAAGACTTATTGAAGGTAAAGCTATTCAGCTTCATCCTTTGGTTTGTACCGCTTTCAACGCTGACTTTGACGGTGATCAGATGGCTGTTCACCTACCGCTCAGCTACGAAGCTCAGTTGGAGTCAATGCTTTTAATTTTGGCACCACATAACATTATGCATACTCAAAACGGCGATCCGATTGCCGTTCCTTCTCAGGCTATGGTTTTGGGTGTATACTATATGACAAAAGTACGCCATGATGTTCCGGGCGAAGGCAAATTGTACGCCTCTGCTCAGGAAGTAAACATCGCTTATGATTGCGGCAATTTGGATATTCACGCGAAAATCAAAGTCAGAATCAACCATGAAATTATTGAGACTACTACGGGGCGTGTACTATTTAATGAAATTTATCCCGACGAAATGGGATATATCAATGAATTGTTGACGAAGAAACGTTTGCGTCAGATCATCGGTATGTGTTTCAAAAAAGTAGGTTTGGCGAGAACTGTCAAATTCCTCGACGATGTTAAAAACATGGGGTATTTGTATGCTACAAAAGGTGGCCTGTCAGTCAGTATCTCTGATGTTTTGATCCCTTATGACAAAGAAGTTATAATCGGTACATCACAGAAGAAAATTGATGAGATCGAATTTGCTTATCAAAACGGTGTTATAAGCAGCGGTGAGAGATATAATAAAATTATTGATACATGGTCGACTGCAACAAACAGAGTGGCCGATAAATTATATTCAGAATTGGCAAAAAACAATCAAGGTTTCAATCCTTTCTGGATGATGCTTGATTCTCAAGCTCGTGGTTCAAAAGAACAGATTCGTCAGCTGGCGGGTATGCGCGGTTTGA
>JAQIDA010000361.1 GCA_027858275.1 Candidatus Kapaibacterium sp.
ATAATATTGTGGTGGCTGTTACCGAAGCTGTTAATAATGCGATTCATCACGGAAACAGTTGCGATCCGGACGCGAATGTCGATCTTGATATAGAATTAACCGATAAATATTTAACTGTATCTGTGAAAGATCGCGGTGACGGATTTGACCATAATGCCGTTGCTGACCCGAGAGAAAAAGAGAATCTGCTGAAAGAGCGCGGCAGAGGTGTTTTTCTTATAAAAGAATTAGCTGATGAAGTTCATTATGATGTGTCTGATGAAGGCACATTCGTGCAGATGATCTTTACTGTGGAATAGCTATACTATTTCCCTTTCCTCCGCTTGAGGGAACGTTTTTTTACTCTAACAAAGCAATCAATCCCTCTTCATCCAAAATCTCAACAGCTAATTTCAGAGCTTTATCGTATTTAGAACCGGGATTATTACCGGCGACTAAATAGGATGTTTTTTTACTGACCGCGCTTGTGACTTTGCCGCCGAGTTTTTCAATTTTATCTTTTGCGGCGTTTCGTTTCATTGATTGTAGTTCTCCGGTGAGAACGAATGTTTTGCCGGCAAGTGTTTGCTCTTCGCCTGATTCTTCGGGTGTGGCTTGCTCGAAATTTAGTTCTGCGGCGATTAATCTATCGAGAATTTTCATTTCCTTTTCATCAGCGAAAAAGTTGATGAGTGATTCTGCAATTTTATCGCCAATATCGCTGACTTCTGTGAGTTGTTCCTTTGTCGCGGATTTCAATGCTTCGATAGTTTTGAAATGATTCGCGAGTACTTTTGACGCTCCGCTTCCTACGAATCTTATTCCGATTGCATATAATACTTTGGCGAAAGGCAGTGTTTTGCAATCCTCAATTGAACTAAATAATACTTCGAGACTGCGCTTGCCCCATCCTTCGAGTTTCATTATCTCATGCGATTTTTTCTTCAAATCAAAAATATCGGCAACTGAATTCAAGTATCCCCAATCGGTAAATTGCTCGGTGAATTTTACTCCGCCGGCAATATTCATAGCGTTTCTTGAAATAAAATGCTCGATACGTCTTTTAATTTGACTCTTGCATTCGGGATGATCGCAATAGTGATTGGCTTCGCCTTCAGGACGGATGAGCGGGCTCTTCAATTCGCATGGACAGAATTCCGGCATTTGGAATTCGACGCTGTCAGCAGGTCTTTCTTCCGGAACGTGACCGGTTACCTTGGGTATAACGTCGCCGCCTTTTTCGATGTATACCGTATCGCCGATGCGCACGTCAATTTCTTTGATATAATCGGCATTGTGGAGAGTCGCGCGGCTGATTGTCGAGCCTGCCAAAAAGACGGGTTCCAATTCAGCGACCGGAGTTATCGCGCCGGTACGACCGACTTGCAGAATGATATTATTCAGTTTAGTGCGTGCCTGCTCCGCCTCAAATTTATAAGCGATTGCCCAGCGAGGAGAGCGTGAGACAAAGCCGAGTTCCTGCTGCTGCTCGGTTGAATCAACTTTGATGACGACGCCGTCGATACCGAAATCTAATCCGCCGCGCCGGTCGCCGCTTTTGTCTATGAATTGGAAAACTTCTTCAATATCTGCGCAGAGACTGATATGCTCGCCGACCGGAAGCCCGAGTTTTTTTAATAACTCCAAATTTTCCTGATGCGAACTCAAGTCGTGATCGTCGGAATGCAGCCAATATGAGACCATCTTGAGACGACGTTTTTCCACTTGTTTCGGATCGAGGAGTTTTAGCGTCCCGGCAGTGAGGTTGCGCGGATTGGCATAAAGCTTTTCTCCGCTGTCTTCTTTGAGTTTGTTTATTCTAAGGAATTCCGAATCGTCCATATAGACTTCGCCGCGCACTTCGATATTTGCAAGCGGTACAGCCATCAATTCTATTTTATTAACGGTATTCGGAATATTTTTAAGGGTTTTTATATTTTGAGTTACATCATCGCCGGAGGTTCCGTCTCCGCGAGTCAGAGCTAAATCGAGTTGTCCGTTTTTATAGCGAAGGCTCATTGCGACACCGTCGTATTTCAGTTCGGTCACGTATTTGTAGGCTGCTTTTTCGGAAGCATAAGACTTCAAAAGTCCTTCACGCACTTTTCTGTCGAAGTCTGTCAGTTCCTCACGGCTGTATGTATTCGAAAGTGAAAGCATCGGGATTTTATGCTGAATTGTGCGAAATCCTTTTATGGGAGCCCCCCCTACTTTTTGTGTCGGAGAGTCAGACCTGATTAAATCGGGATTTGCTTTTTCAAGTTCAACTAATTCAGCGAATAGTTTATCATATTCACGATCGGCGATTAAAGGCTGTGCATTAGTATAATAGGCCTTGTCGTGCTTTTGGATCATAGTCCGCAGCTCTTCAATTCTCTCCCCGGGATCAGGCAAAGAATCTTCGCTCGCAAACAGATCAATTGTTTTATCAGTCATGAAAAGCCCCAATTATTTCAATGTTTCAAACAGCGTCAATTACAAAAATAAACTATTTTAACAAATATCGAAAATCTTGATTAAAAATCAAC
>JAQIDA010000002.1 GCA_027858275.1 Candidatus Kapaibacterium sp.
CTCTAACCCACAATATCTAAATAAATTATCAATTAAACAAAACATAATTGAGGTATTGCTTTTCTTTGAGAATGATCTCTGCCTTATCGCCTCAACTTATCCACAATTTTTTCTTATATTGAAGTTCTTATATTGGAGAAAATTAAATATTGAATATTCCTAAGGAATAATATGAAAATCAAACTTATACTTATTGCTTTCATACTTTCTGCCGTCGGACTCATAGCCGGGGAAATTTCGTCGCCGGTTGAATATAAAAAACAAGCGTTTGATGTTTTGCATTACGACGCCCTTCTTGATTTTTCGGCAGCACCGAGCAAAGACATGACCGGGCGTTGTGACATCAGCATTCAGTGGGAAGGCAGTCCTGCCGGCGAGAAATTCTATTTTCATTTACGTGATCTGACAGTTGATTCTGTTTTTTATTCAGGAGTGCGAGTCGAAGCAATCGAAGTCGGTGAAATGACATCAGCAGTTTATCATTATGAAGTAGAACATCCTGCGCAAATCAGTTCAACTTTGAATAAAATTAGCATATATTATCACGGTACAATGACATCCGAACCTAAAGTCGGAGGGATGTCTTGGGGAGGCGTACATTCTTTGCCTTCAGAAGGATTATTATACGTAATGGGTGTTGGATTTATGAACAATTACATTTCCGCGACTCAGCATTGGCTGCCTTGCTACGACCATCCTTCGGACAAGGCGACTTTTCATTGCAAATTTGTCGTTCCTGCCGGGCAGACCGCCGCGGCAACAGGCGAATTAATCAATATTGAATACTTGGATAACGGCACGGATATATACGAATGGAAGCACGATTATCAATGCGCTACTTATCTTTATGCGTTTGCTGTCGGTAATTATCAGCTTTTAGATTTGTCTCATGACGAGTTGCCGATTCACGTTTACTCTTTGCCGGCGGATACTGCCGCTTCGAGATATGCCTATAAGAATGTTTATAAAATGGTTGATTGTTTCGAGGAGAGATTCGGTGAATATCCCTTTGAAAAAGTTGGTTTTGCAAACACTCCGATCGGCAGCATGGAGCATCAGACACTGGTTTCGATGGCTGAGCGGATTATTCAAAACGCTTCTTTATATAAGGACAGTAATAACACAACAATCGCACATGAGCTGTCACACCAATGGTTCGGCAACAAGGTCAGCCCCCTTGATTTTCGGGAAGCATGGCTTAATGAATCTTTCGCGGTTTTCAGCGAGGCAATTTGGCAAGAATATCTCGGCGGATATGAAGCTTACGTAGATTTTCAGCGCGTGACCGGAGAAGATTATTTCAATAAACATGTAAAAAGAGAGGGTGTGCTTCCTTTATATGACTTCAGCCGCGAATCACCATCCTCTAACTATCCTGTTACAATCTATGACAAAGGCTGCACGGTTGTCGGAATGTTGCGTCAATATATGGGCGAGGAAGCCTTTTTCGCCGGTATAAGAACTTATCTCGACGATTTCGCTTACGGCTGCGCGACAAGTGAAGGACTGAAGGATGTTCTCGAAGAGGCAGGCAACAAAGATTTAGACTTCTTTTTCGATCAGTGGATCTACGGAATCGGTTGGCCCGAATTTGAAATTGAAGTAAATTTGAATGATAATAAGCCGGGAAAAGCTGATATTAGATTCACACAAATCCAGCCGGAAGAATACGGAACTTTCACCAATGTACCGATACAAATCGGTTTTAGAAAAGAGGATAATTCTGTTGGATACAAGACAGTTATTATCACTGAAAAAGATCAATTAATTCAGGATTTCGATATTCCTGAATTTGAGCTCTTGAACTTCAACGAAGGTCCTGATTTCTATACATTGATGAAAGTCAAAGGCCTTACGGTCGGTATTGATGATGAGATCGCCGACAACGAGTTGAATATATCAGTCTATCCTAATCCGACGACTGATTATTTAAATATTCGATTTAGCACAACTGCCGGCAACGCGAATATAAATTTGTTCAACTCGACAGGAATAGAACTACTCAATAAAAATATCTCAACAATAAACGGAATCAATAAATATTCCGTCTCAACGATTGATTTTCCGAACGGAAGTTTGTCAAGCGGAATCTATTTTATTAGGATTCAATCAGCAGGCGAAATCGCGACGAAAAAGATAACAATTATTCGATAAAGAAATAGTTTAAATCGAAAAAAGCGATAAAGAAGAACATGAATATAAGTGACAATCAATCGACTTTCCCGACTGTGGACGAAATGCGTCAGCGTTGGGCAAATCTTAATAATAATGTCAAAACTGCGGCTGAATCTGTCGGCAGAAAGGCAGAAGATGTCCGAATTGTGGCCGTCTCCAAAGTGCAATCTACAGAGTTAGTTGAAATTGGATTGGCTGCGGAGATTAATCTGCTCGGCGAGAGCTACGCTCAGGAGTTAAAAGAAAAACACCTTGAAATCGAAGCAAGTGAGTTCGATCAACCTGAATGGCATTTCATTGGTCATCTTCAAACAAACAAAGTGAAATATATTGCTGAGTTTGTCGATACCATTCATTCTGTTGATTCGGCGAAATTGGCAGCGGAAATTGGCAAGCAGGCGAAAAGATATAATCGTACGATTAACATCCTGCTCCAAGTCAACAGTTCAGGAGAATTATCTAAATCCGGAGTAGATCCTGAAGATGTATTCGAATTGGCCGAAGCGACAAAAGATATCGAGAATATCAACATCATCGGACTAATGACTATAGGCTCTTTTTCGGATGATGAGAATGTATATCGCGGCGAATTCCGCCTCTTGAAATCCCTTCTCGGCCGGATAAATGAAAAATATCCGGCAATGAATCTGAAACATCTGTCAATGGGTATGACACATGACTATCAGGCTGCTGTTGAAGAAGGCGCGACTTTTGTCAGAGTCGGCACGGCAGTGTTTGGACCGAGGGATTATAAGAAGTAATTAACCTAAAAGTCAGGCGGTTTATTCGTATTATCAGATGATTTTCATCATTTAATTGCAAATATTTCGGGAAAATCGCTGCGGAATTGATATATTTGACTGATTTGATAAATGCACAGTTAAAAAAAATGCTAAGTTACGAACATTGTAAAATTTGATTCGGCGTCTTCTTAATGAATAATAAAAAAAACATACTCAGTTTGCTGGTTCTCTGTTTAACAGGACTCTTGTTTAACATTGCCGTTACAGACGCTGCGGATAAAGTCAAAAAAGTTTGGACTGTGCCTCAGAATATTGAGAAACTTAATACTCCTGACAATGATTTCGCGCCTACTTATAACAGATTTGACAAGCTTATTTATTTTAATTCCGATCGCAGCCGCAGCTCCAAATTCTACCGTTGCGCAATTGCTGATTCCCTGCGTTTTACTGTCCCGACTCTTGTAACGGGCAGTTTGAACGAAAAGCGCGCCAACAGATCATACTTGTCGTTTGAATCAAAAGATATAGCTCGCTTGTCAGCTTACGATATGAAAGACGATCGTTCATATATGAATATTCACAGCACTCGGCGTTTGCGTGACAATCTGATTTCGCCTGTTCTGACTGAAGAGCTGGCTGATGAATCATTCAATGCGCATCCGACTGTTTCGCCCGACGGTACGATGATGATTTTCTCCTCCAATCGAAATTCCGCCGGCGAAACTGATCTGTGGACTGCCTTTAAAAACATTGATAATACTTGGGGATCGCTCATAAGAATTACAGAATTGAGTACTCCCGGCAATGAAATTACTCCTTTTCTTGCTTCTGATGACACTTTGTTGTTTGCTTCAGACGGGCATGAGGGTCCCGGCGGATATGATTTGTTTATATCTATAAAATCTGAAGGCAGATGGCAAGCTCCCGATCCTTTGCTCGGGGTCAATACTGAGTCAAATGAGTCTGATCCGCTTCTCTTGCCGAACGGCCGAGTGATTTTTGCCTCTGACAGACCGGACGGCAAGGGCAAACTCGATCTGTATATATCTGAACCGCAGGACTTGAAAAATGATGCCGGTGAAATTCCCAACACAACTATGTTCCTATCACCTCAAGTCAGTTCCGTGAGAGTAAAAACAGAATCTTTTTCCGAGAATTATGTTCCTGCACAAATTGTTTTGGTCAAAGATGAAACTGTCTTCGTCAATCCGGGTACTGTTTCTGAAAAGAATATCAGTGCTGATCCGGATTCGGTCTACAAATATTCTCTCGCTCTAATCGCTTCGGGCATGAAAAACAATCCACAAGCAAAAATTAATCTTCTTTGTGCTTCTGACAATACTTCAAAACTGTATGTCGAAAAGATCAAGGATTATCTGGTTAAAAATTGTGGAATAGTTGCGGAAAATGTCAAAATAAAATCATCTCGCAATCATAATAAGAATTATATTAGTATTGCTTCAAAAAACTCGGCTTTGTTTACTGTTGTGAAACTTGGGGCAGGGAATGTTCAAATTATTCCTCCCGTTTTGGAAATTACTGCCGATGCCCGGCCGCGAGGCCATATCACAAATTGGGAATGTAATTTCTCAATTGAAAACAAGTTGAATAAAACTGTGAAAACAGGGCTGTTTTTACCTGAAAAATTCTTGGTAGATTTGAAGCCGTATAAGGAAAACTTCGCGGCGGGCTACTCTTTCACTATTGATATCAGCGGGCGTGACAGTTCCGGCAGAATAGTTGAGAAACGTCTCGAAATGAGTATCAGCCATTCTTCCGGCAATCGCTTGACAACAAGAAACGGGAAGCTGTATTCATCCTATGTCATGATGACGGATCAAGG
>JAQIDA010000023.1 GCA_027858275.1 Candidatus Kapaibacterium sp.
TTATACATTCCTTGCTTTTGCTTATATTTACATGTTCATATAATATCAAAACAACAAAGGTTTATGATGATAATACGACTAACTATTTTTGCTTTGTTTTTAACACTATTCTCTATGCCGGCGCATTCCGACGATGCCGAAGAATTCAAACAAAAACATATCGACAATGTCCGGATGATCATAGCCTCGGCTATGAAAGACAGCAGCGCTTGGGAAAGCCTTGCTTATATGTGCGACACTTACGGACCTCGCTTCAGCGGCACAAAGAATCTGGAAAATGCTTTGGCTTGGATGAAAAGAAGTATGGAAGAAGACGGTCTCGACAACGTCCGAGCTGAGGATGTTATGATTCCGGTGTGGGTGCGAGGCAATGAATATTGCACAATGCTTGAACCGAGTGTAGCGAAATTAGAAATGACCGGACTTGGTCGAAGTATCGGCACGCCCAAAGAGGGGATAACTGCCGAAGTTTTCGTTGTCACAGGTTTTGACGATCTGGATGCTAACGCGGATAAAGTCAAAGGGAAAATTGTTGTTTATGACATCCCATATATAAGCTACGGCCAAGCTGTTCAATACAGAGTTCACGGTGCTGACCCGGCAGCTGAATACGGAGCTGTCGCAAGTCTTGTAAGATCATCCAGTCCTATTGGTATGAACAATCCGCATTCGGGGAGTATGAGATATAAAAATCCCGACGTTAAGATCCCTCACGCCGCGATTACCGCCGAAGACGCTGCCATGTTAGGTCGGATGCAAAAACGCGGTCAGACGCCCGTTATTAAGCTTTATATGGAAGCTGACACACTGCCGGACGCTTTGTCGGCGAATATAGTCGGAGAATACAAAACTGACAATCCGAATGATACAATCATAGTTGTCGGCGGACACAGCGATTCATGGGATCTCGGTACGGGCGCGCACGACGACGCTTCCGGATGTTTGGCTACATGGAAAGCCGTGAAATTAATCAAAGACCTTGGTATAAAATTGCCGAGAACATTGCGAGCCGTAATGTTTGTCAACGAAGAAAACGGTGTCAGAGGCGGCAAAGCCTACGCCGAGGCCCACAAAGACGAACCTCACGCAATGATGCTTGAAATGGACGGCGGAGCTTTTCCTCCTTCAAGAATTATGGTCGGCAACAAAAATGATTCCGTCCTTGCGATGCTCCAAATATTTAATCCCTTGCTGCATGAAATTGATGATTCATTAAACGTCGTTCCCGGTTGGGGCGGGGTTGATATAGGTCCGATGTCTCGACAGAACAACATTCCATGTCTCGGTCTCGGCACTAACGGCGAAGGCAAATATTTTTGGTATCACCACGGACCGAGTGACACAGTTGACAAAATTGATCCGAAAGTTTTCAATCAATGTATAGCGGCGATTGCCGTCACTATCTACTTATACGCGAATTTATAAAAAACTTAAATACAAGGAAAATATTATGACACGCGAAGAATTGGCAATCGGGATATATGAAACAGCTCACCTGACAGGTGAATTTCTCTTGCGTTCGGGAGTTATCAGCAAAGAATATTTCGACAAGTACTTGTTCGAGAGCAATCCGGAACTTTTGGTTAATATAGCAGCGCAGTTAGAAACAAAACTCCCCGAAGGATTCGATCTTCTCGGCGGTTTGGAAATGGGCGGAATACCTATTGCCACAGCTTTATCAATGAAAACAAACAAGGCAGCTTGCTTTGTGCGCAAAGAAGCCAAAAAGTACGGAACTTGTAAATTCGCAGAAGGTCCGGAAATCAAAAATAAAAAGATCCTCGTCGTTGAAGATGTTGTCACAAGCGGCGGGCAAATTGTAATCAGTGTTAACGACCTCCGCACTCAGGGTGCGGAAATAACTCATGCGGTATGCGTGATTGATCGCGAAGCAGGCGGCGCTGATAACTTAAAGAAAATCGGCGTGGAATTGATTCCCCTGTTCACGATGAGTGAAATTAAAACACTGGTATAAACCTCGTAAAACCTCCCGATACTGCTGTCATACGACAATCATTCGTTGTAGAGACGCCCAATTTAGGCGTCTAAGCACGAAACAAATAAGACGGAAGAATTGTTATAATTGAGACGCCCAATTTGGGCGTCTGTACGAATAATCCTGTTATTGGCTACTATTCCGGGTCTCCGCTGTCAACTGTTTTTAGGACGGAGCAAAACAATCACATAAAAAAAGGACTGCCTGAAATCAGACAGTCCTTTTCTATATTAATGCAGTTCTTATATCACTTAGAAATGATAACTATTTCAGTTCTGCGATTCAATTTCCTGCCAAACGCAGTTCTGTTAGTAGCGATAGGCTTGCGTTCGCCGTATCCTTTAGTTTTGATACGGTTTGCGCTTATTCCCTTTTTAACAAGGTAATTTTTCACACCGTCCGCTCGTCTTTTTGACAGAAAGTCATTTATTCTGTGACTGCCGACACCGTCTGTGTGACCTTCCACCATAATAGTAACTGATGTTCTGTTTTCGAGGAATAAATTCATGACTTCAAGTTCAGGTACCGAATCCGGCAGTTCTGAACTGTTAGTCTTATACAGCAGATTTTCAATAATCAGTTTTCTGCCCAGCTCAACTATCGGAATAGTTTTGCGGAACAATTCCTGTTTTTTTTCATTGAGCAAAGCAATGTTGATCGAATCCGGAATCGCGGCTTCGTCTGATCTGTATGTCAAAGCGTAGACATTTGTCAGCTGGTCAGAAAAGTTATTCAGAACTGTTGAAAACGGATAATCAATATCGTAATTTGTGCCGCGAGTGCTTTTAGACATCATTTGATATTCCGTCAATCTTGGCGGAGCGATGCTAAACAATCTCATTTCCTTATCTCGATACATCTTTATAATGGACTGCGTTGTTTGATCTGATACACCGTCACCACCGATCTCGCCGGATTGATGATACCCGGCATCAGTAATAATCACAACAACTTTGTTAGCTGACGGTCTGAACTTAACAGCAGCCGCGGCTTGCAAAGCTTCCAAAGCATTTTCTTTGGTATCTCCGCCGGCTGCGACTTTGACAGATTTCAACCATTTTGTAAACAGATAAACATTGTCAGTCAGCCCATAATTTCGTTCTACATAATCGGAATAAAGCACAAGCCCTATTTGATAATCAATGCCCCTGCGTACAAGAGACTGAGTGAATCCGCTGATATTACGACGAACCGCGTCAAAATGTCTCTGCATTGTCGCAGTTTTATCTATAACAAACACAAAATCAACCGGCACTCGTTCTCTTACACCGATTTTTTTTACTGAAATAACACGTTTTTCAACCCCGTTTTCCATGACAGTTAAATTGTCAGCATATAATGTATCGAGTGGTTCACCCAAAATATTATTTGCTTCAACAATTATTTTGATCTCAGGAAAATGTGATATATCAACATTTCTGATTGTTAATTGAATTTCTTGTTGTGCGGATTTTACGGAAGCATTTTCTAATACTTCTTTAGACTTCCTTATTGACTGGCTCGAATCAAACTTTACCTGCGCAGTCGCTTGTGCCGCCGTCATTAATACGGCAGCCAGAAAGCATAATCTGATCAATTTGATCATATACATTTTAATCAACCCCCCGTGATTAAGTGTAATAATTAATTGAAACTACTTCAAATAAAATACCCTCTAACAAAATCAATTATTATCAGAGGGTATAATCTATCAGTTTGTTCCTCTTATATTGACAAACGCAATACAGGAGAAATCATAAAGAAATTAGTCGCTTCGTAAGACCTTGCGGCTCTAAGCGGAGTTGCGTATTTCGCTTCGAGATACAACCACTCTCCAAAGATAGGCACATAAACTCTTCCGAGGAAAATCTGATTTGAATACTGCAAACTGAACCCAAACGGATTAGAAGCAGAATTTCTGTATTCAGCTTTCAAATATACCCAATCGCCTAATTCTGAAGGTTTCCAAGTGCGTAATCCGTTGATCTCTTTGTTATCAAAAAAAGTTTTTGATGTCTTTGCACCGTTGTCATTATAATTTTCTTTATAAACCGCGAGTTCTTGTACTTCACTATAGCTGATACCAAGATCAACGCGGACATAGTTTTCAGAACTCTTGTTATTCATCCACCAGTTATAGAATGCGGTTACCTGACCTGTAGCCTTAAGCACAGGAGCAGTACCGAGTATGTCTATTTCTTCATTAAGAGCTCTGTCGTCTTTGAACATATTGTCTTTGAACTCAATACTTTTGTTTCTGTCAATGGCGTAATTGCCTTCATCATCAATCGCGTAAGGCTCCAAGAATGTTTCCAAAGGCAATTCCATGTTGATGTGCAGACCTACTTCAGGATAAACCGGAAGATGGAAATCTGTGCCAAAAACTACTTTTCCGCCGGGGACAGTATTAAGGGCACGTTCACCAACCCAATTTAATGCTGTATTAGTACCGTTGACACCGCTTGTGATTCTATAAGAATAACCAAGGTGAATATCGAGCAGATAAGGAATTCTTTCGCTTGTAGCTGCGTCTTTGTTAAAATACAAAGGTTTTTTTAGCAATACTTGTGCTTCGCCTGCTGACCAGAAATGGTATCCTATAGGATCATTACCAATTTTTGCTTTAAACCAAAAGCCTGTATCACCGATTTTCAATGTCTGTTCGAACAATGACAATGAAATTGAATGCTCTACATTTGTAGGTTCCATAAAATTGACAATTGCTTCTTGCTGAGGGATTGTTACCGGAATATCCGGTTCCAAATCAGTGTAACAATAATCTCTTTTAGGAAGATCAAAGCTGTAAACGTTTGTTGCGAAAGGAACGTCACCGGAGATGAAATCAAGGAGCAATCCGAGATTGTCTTCAAGTTCAGTCGCGTTCATTGATTCACTGCCGCATTCAACGGAAAGGATTTCATAAGGATCTTCCACATACTGGTGAGGCATTGACAAAACGATGATTCTCGTCATATCAAGGTTCTCTTCGGGATATCCCAGAGTTTTAAATGATTTATGGATCTGGATCTGCAGATCTGATTCACATATTCTCCATCTCGGGAAATAGCGCATAACTTCAGGATCGATCGTAGTCATCGAGTCTATCATTGCTTGTCTGTCAACAAATCCCGACTGCGCCTTCGCGTCGTTAGAACCTAACAGTATTGCCATACCTATCAGAACTAATGCAATATACTTTCTCATAATAATTATTTGCCTGTATTACTGTTTCTCAAATTATTTTCTTTTATCGTATACAACTGTTATTTAACTTAAATAAAAGTCAAACAATGCTTCTTCTCTTTGTCAGAAATTGACAATGAGTCTTACCATAGGCATGATCACACTGTAATCTTCCCATTTATGTCTGTCGCGGAATGCAACAAAATAACCTTTTGCATCCAAACGAATAGCCAATGTGTTATCTATAATCGGAATCTGCAACCAGATATTAGTTCCGAGAGCTTCGTCAAAATATTGAATTGAAGCACCAAAAGGTGTAGTTCCTGATTTTTTCATGAATTCCACTTTTCCTGAAATTCCGCCGATAGTTTCACTACCGTTCATTTTGAATTCAAATTCATCAGCAGTACCTTGGTAGTTCCACATTTCCATTGAATATACCGTGGCACCGAGACCGAATCTCAACCAATAGTCATAATCAACAGCCATGCCGAATGTGTAATGAAGCTGAGCATCGTATCTTACAAGAAAATCGCTGTCTTCTTTATTGTCGAAAATAAAGCTTGAACTTTCAAGGTTTCTGTTTTTATAGCTTGCTTCTTCAGCGTCACCAAATATTACGCCGCCGGCAAAGTGGAAAACACCACTTTTAGGAATAACTTTCATCGGGAAATCAAATGATCCCGTGAGACCTATACCACCGTGAGTAAGTCTTCTGTCCTGATCGGCAACGTCTTTTGAAAGATGAGCCCATCCGTCAGTAGGAAGAATAAGTCCAAGTTTTGTCCCTTGCCATACTGCGCTTGCCGATACTCTTTCGCTCCAGAATGACGGGAAGTTAATCTCGTCCATACCGTAACGGAGTTCAAAACCGATTTCCGGAAGTGCAACATTTGAATATGAGAATGAATCGACGATAAAGCCTTCTCCGTCATCCCAACCGGGAAGAGGATATCTTCTCCAACTCACCAAATCGGGGCTGAGAACAACTTCGTTCCTTTTCAGTTCCATATCACCGGGCTGACCTTCGGATATTCTGACAAATTTTTGAACGTCAGATGTGTTGAGATATTTTGAAGACAATGATCTGGCCACACCGTATTTTCTGTCAGTAAACCATGTGGTTTTACCGAGGCCCTGTGCCTCCAGAGTTCTGTTTTCATAATTTCTCTGAACAATTACTTCTTCCATCAAACCATAAAGGTTTTCCGAAGCAAATGAAGAATCCAAAGGAAACAGTTTCAACTCATCATAAGTATAGATATCATCGTTACTGACATTTTTCAATACTTTTTCCATATTAGAAATATTTTTCTTAGAAACCAACATACCGATAATGTGTTCCGGAACTTCGCCGTAAGCAGCTCTGGATGTTATCAAATATGAGTGTTCGTAACGTTCTTTTACACCTATTTTAGTAGCCACATAATATGCAACTAACTGATCAAGTTCCTCTGTGGAAGGTAAGGGTAAACCCTGGTTTAGGATTTGGTCTGCGATTTCTATAGCACTGCTTTCAGCTTCTACCTCTCCCTTAACCAAAGTTTTCATTTGATTATCAAATTTTTCTAAAATTTTTTCATCGATTTTAATCGGATTATCAGCCATTTCTTTTGCTTCCAAAGCTCTTCTGAGTTCTGAAAGGTTTTTAACTTTGTAAATGTTGATAGTTCCGAATCTGTAATTCTTGAAACTTTTCAGAACATTTTCCATTTGTGACTTTGTAGGATCCCCATCCTGCGCGTTCACGGAAATATTCATCGCAAGTCCGAATATTATCAAGCTGACACATATTTTTAAGATATTTTTCATCTTCTTTTATAGCCTTAACTGTGTGTATTTGACAAATTATTTCTTAGTTGTTTATTGTTATCATTTTGACCAAGCGTTTTGCAGCTCATATCAAATGATTATCTTCTTCGTCTGGTCGCGCCGCCGCGTCGTCTGCGAGTTGTTTTTTCAGGCTCGAAGTTAATCATAGCTGTGATTTTCTTCTTAGACTGATTCGAAGCTTTACCGTTCAACGGGTTGATAGCTGTAGCCCGCATTGAGACAGAAACACTTCCTGTCAACATATCCTCGCCTCGAGCTAATTTACCGGATAGTTCAAAATAAATTGAATAATTTCCGTCGGTTTCTTCCAATGTCGGAGTGCCGTTCAATTCATAGCCGTCGACACTGACTTTAGCACCGGAAAGCTTAACAGTAGTCTTAGCTTCTTTTGTACTGTTCGGATCGGGATCACCGATACTTACGCCTCCAATTGAAATACCGCTGATTCTAACTTTAACATCCTTTTCATTTCCGCTGACAACAACAGATTTACTACCTGTGTTAATTCTCGGTGGTTTTTGTTTCACTTTAACAGTGTTCAAAGGATAAATATCAATTTCTTCTCCTGTTATAGGTTGTTCCCATGTAATTCTCAGTGACAATTCATTGGCATCATAAGTCAGCTTGAGTCCTTCCGTCTGAGAAAGAGCCAAACCTTCGAAAGGAGCAGCGTCTGCTGATTGAATTGTTTTGTCTGTGTTCAAATAAATACGGAACTGATTTGATTTAATCTTACCGCCCGATTCGGGAATCGCGCTGATCATAAAGTTAATACCGTAATACGATCTCTGACCCACACGGAAATCAAGATCTTTTTTAGATGACTCTGTTAATCCGGTTTTGAATACTTGGAATTTGACTGTCGCGGTGTCATTAGCACCGGACAAGTAATGTGTCATTTTAATGTCATAGATACCGGGATCAAGTTTAGAATCAATAACACCCGTAAATAAACGACCACCGCCTGTACGAACCGTAACCGGCGTTGTACCGTCTGCTTCAAATTCATTAGGACGTACAACAACATTAGCTGCCGTAGAGCCGTTCATATCAACAACACGACCCGTGACTTTGTTTGCGTCACCCATCCAAGGAGTAATTGAAAATTCAAAAACACCTGCAAGTTTATCGAAACTGGCGAAATAAGACGGGGCATTTATAACCGGTTTCGCAACCCTAGGATTAGGAGTAATAACACGAATGTCAAACTCAATACCGCCCTTGTTCTGAGCAAAATCAAGCGATTTACCCGGAGCGAGAAGTCTGGCTATATAACTGTATAAATTAATTTTACCAACTGTTTCATTTGGGTTATCAGCTTCTTTAAAAGCTTTATCTTTAGATTTTCTCAACGCAACAGCAAATTTTTCGTTGCCGTTTTCACTCATCATAAGCTCAACTGTCGGCAAACGATATTTATCAAGAGAAGAAACTAATTGTTTCTTAACTTTCAAGAGGTCACGAACTGTCAGCTGAACTGTTCCGATATTAACTTTCGCTTCTTCGTCCAAGTCCTTGATATTTTCATTCGATTTAACACCGAGAATTCTGTTTGTGCGTGAAATAAATCTGAGTTTATACCAACCGGCTTCTCTCGGAGGTTGGAAGTTCACAACAAAAGATCTTTTTTTCATATCTTCGCCGCCTTCTGTTTTTACAGACTTCATACTCTCTTCAGATGAATAGAAGAATGTACTGTCTTCAGGCATATTTTTCGGTACGAAAGAAGGTCCTTTCGCGATCACATCTTCAGCAGGATAAACCGGATGCAACGCTTCGGGATTGACATTTTTCAAATTAATTTGATTAAAAGTCTTTTCTTTATCAAACACAAGTTTCCTTGAAGCTTTGAAATGCCATCTAGCGCCTTCGCCGCCGTCAAGGATATCACCTACAACAAGGTCCTCAACATCCATACCCTGAGTTTTCAACGCATCTTCGTCCGGGAAAGTAGGAGGATTAGAAGGGTCCTCGCTATCGTTATAGAATACTTGGTATTCAATTTCGCGAACATTTGCCAAGCTGACAAGATCTTTCAATCTGGCAGTATACTCCTTGTCGTTCTCACCTTCATTTTTTTTCAAACTGCTGCTGATATCTGTAATACCAACTTCAATAATATACTGACGATCGGATTTAATATCTACTCCTAAAGCCGCTTTAATGTCTGACCCTTCTTGAGGGATGGTGATTTCATCCTTAGGGCGAGTGTTGATACCTTCGGTACCTGCACCTGACTGCAATTGAGAGAGAATACTCTCAACTATCTTCATGGTCTCTCTCTGTTTCCTGAGCAAACTCTCTTCAGCTTCGTCACGTTCAACGATAATGATGAGGAGCTCCAGAACCACAGCGAGATACAACACGAAATATACTTTACCTGCGCCGCCTGACATAATTTCTTCCTTCTGTTAATTTATGATTTAATTCGTTTATTTTAAATATGTTTTTTTTCTGCGTAGACACAAAAATGCTCCTTCCTACAAACCAAATTGCCGATTCGGGGTTAATAATATCTTATTAACTTTTTTGATATCAGCATATTACAAGCATTAATCAATTGTTTTCCATTTTCTGCCGGACACTTATTTATACAATATACTACTAATTCGTACAAATCACGTCCTTACAATTTATTGCAATTGTTCCGTTTTAACAAATAAAAAATGATTTAAAAGCATTTTATTTTTATTTCAACGTATCTTCACTATTTGAAGATGTTGCAATTCCCATTTTTCAATAATAATAATATAATCATAAGTCAGTGACGGCGATCCGGTACTTTATACTATATTCATGTAGAGCCAATCAGGGCAAGCCTTGAATTCAAGGCATCCTTAAGCCTACAAAAGGTCTCTAATTTCCCATTATTCGGGCATTTTTGCGTCATAAGCCTTGTAGTAGTTGCAATTATGCCTCAAAGTATAATTTTTT
>JAQIDA010000065.1 GCA_027858275.1 Candidatus Kapaibacterium sp.
CGGAAAAGATATGAGGAATAATTTTGAAATTATTTTTAATGCGGGAATCAAACAAGGAATATTCTGCAAGGATATTAATAAGGAATTAATTTTTTTAATTCATCATCACACTTTCCAAAATATATTCACATCGGAATACAGTAAAAATATGTCTATGTCTATTCACGAGATTGTAACTCAATTCATCGAAATTATTTTTCTCGGAGTTATGAATGATAAGACTCGTAAAAAATTTATCGATAAATTTTCTGATTATGAAGAACTAAAATCGCAAATAAATAAAAATCAATTAACATAATATTATGATGAGTAAATCTATGAATCTATTTCAAAAAGTTATGAAACTAACCTTCTATATTGGGATAGTCTCTATATTTTATGTCGGCTTGGCTCAAAATGCTCAAGCACAGGTTAGGAGTCTAACATTGGAAGAGGCTGTTAAAATTGCAGTATCAGACAACGCTGAGACTATTATCGCCCGCCAAGAAGTAACAAAAGCTGAAACCGCTGTGAAAGAAGCTTATGGTTATGCTCTGCCTTCAGTTGATCTTACTGCAAGTTTTGCACATTTTATTGAAAAACCTAAAATGCCATTCCCCGATTTTGAAGCAATGTTGTCCGGCGCCACTTATGGTGTGTTAGAGTATGAAGGATTGGTTCCCGAGGGAACTTATACACCCGGACCTCTTGAAACAAAATTGCAATCTTTTGCTCTGGCAAACAATTTGGAAGCAAAAGCTCAAATAACTCAAGTTTTGTTTAATGCAACAGTTCTTGAAGGTATCGGAGCGACTAAAATATATGAAGATTTGTCTAAAGAACAGCTCAACAGCAAGATTACAGAAGTAATTGTAAATGTCAAAAAGGCTTTTTACGGAGTGCTTCTTACAAAGGAAATGCATACTATTATGCTGACGAGTCTTGAAAACGCTCAGCAAAATTTATCAAATCTACAATCTATGCTAAAGCAGGGACTGGTTTCTGAATATGATGCTATGCAGGCAGAAGTTCGTGTTGAAAATATACGTCCTTCAGTTGTACAGATAGAAAATGCACATAAATCAGCTTTGGACGGTCTGAAAATGTTGCTCGGTATTGATCCTGCAACAGAATTAGAGGTGTTCGGCAATTTGGAATTGGATTCTTATTCTATTCCGAATGCAAAAGAAACTATTAATGAAGCTGTAGTCGGTAACAGAGGCATTCGAACTTTAGAGCTGAAAATTCAAATGGACAAGGCGTTTATACAAGTGGATAAAACCGAATACTATCCTTCATTAGCAGCGTTTGGTAATTATACTTATGCGGGACAATCCGATGATTTTGACATGCTTACATATTCTTCCGCTATGGTCGGAGTCAGTTTGCAGATGAATTTGTTCAACGGTATGCGAACTCAGCGCAAAGTGGAACAGAAGACTATCGTGATGAACCAAACTCGAGAACAGATTATTATGGCAAAGAACTTTGTCACGATTCAGGTCAAATCCAAAATAATGGATCTGGAAAGAGTAATTGCTCAACTGGAGGCTCAGGACAGAAATGTAAAAATGGCTGAAAGGACTTATGAAATCGCAAGTATCAGATTCAAAGAAGGCACCGCCATTCAACTTGAAATCGAAAATGCGGAAAACGCTCTTCGCCAAGCCAAAACAAATAAAATGCAATCAATTTTCGATTATCTGACTGCTCAAAGCGAGTTGGAACACTTGATCGGAACAATTGATCCTAAGTATCTTTGATAAAATTAAAAATATAAACCTTCGGAAGGTGAAGAAACCTTCCGAAGGTAGGGCATAGACGACAAGAAGATGATCTGCACCGCACCTTCCGAAGGTTTCTTTACCTTCGGCAAGGTTTCCGAAAAGCAGGAAACACAAATATTTTGAAAAATAAATTACTAAATAAATCAAAACGGAGTTATTCATAATGACTATGAAGAATGTTAAAAAGAAAAGTACAATGCTGATGCTTTTGGCCTTTATGCTGATGCTCAGCATCGGATTGCAAAGTTGCGGCAAAGAAGAAAAAGTTTCTGCAAAAAGCATGGAACAGATTCAAAAAGAAGAAGGCGTGCCGATCAAATCTATCGTTGCCGCTAATTCTGAGTTCACAAAATCTATGAACTTTTTCGCCCAACTAAGCGGAAAAGAAGAATCATCTCAGACAGCCAAAATTGGCGATGTGGTTCAAAAAGTGAACGCCAATGTGGGCGACTATGTGAAAAAGGGCGATATTATCGTCGAAATGCCGACTAACAATCCAAACATGCGCTATGAACAGGCCAAAATCGGATTGGAAACTTTGAAAAAAACTTATGACAGAATGAAAAATCTGCTTGATGCAGGCGAAATGGCTCAGCAAAAATTCGACGAAATCGAATCACAGTATAAAATGAATCTGAAAAATGTTGAATCGATCCGCCAACTGCTTTTCATCGAAGCGCCTATCAGCGGGACTATTATTTCAATGGCTGTTCACGAAGGTGATATGATCAGCCTCAATATGGGACAGCCTACACCGATTTTCACAGTAGCTCAACTCGGAATAATGAAATCAACAGTTTGGGTTTCCCAATCCGAAGTGTCAAGTATCTCTAACGGAATGTCGGTTTCATGCGAATACGCCGGAGAAATTTTCAAAGGTCGTATAACAAACGTTCATCCCGCAATGGACGTTCGCAAAAACGCATTTCCTGTTGAATTGGAATTGAATAATCCCAAAAAAGTTTTAAAAAGCGGCACTACTGTGAATGTAATGATAAACACTTATGTCAATCCCGAAGTCATAGTTCTTCCCGTAAATGTTGTGGAAAACGAAGGCGATAAAAACTATGTTTTCGTTGAAAAAGACGGATTAGCTGTGAAAAAACATGTAACTGTAGGCCAAAGAAACGGGATAAATACTGAGATCCTCAGCGGACTTACTCCCGGTGAAAAAGTCATCACCGAAGGATTATTAATGATTTCGGACAACACGAAAATCAAAAACGTCAACTGATATTATCTATAGTCGCTATTATTTATAGTAGTTATAAATCATGACCAAAATGAAAAATAAAGGATAAAAAATGTATCTGGCAAAATTGTCAATAAAACGCCCGGTTCTGATAACAATGGTTTTATCGGTGTTCCTGATATTCGGATACTTGGGATATACAAATCTCAACTTGAATACAACACCCGATGTAAATATGCCGTTTGTTACAATTCAAACTATATATCCCGGAGCGGGGCCTAAAGAAATTGAGACTCAAATAACAAAAAAAATCGAAGATGTTATTTCAACAGTCAGCGAAATCGAAAGAATTGAATCTTATTCGCTCGACGGTGCTTCGATAATTATGATTGAATTCAAATTAAGCAAAGATCCGAATGTTGCAAGTCAGGAAATAAAAGATAAAGTTGATTTAGTCATTAACGATCTTCCCGATGACGCTATGGATCCGCTGATTCAGAAGATCGACTTCGGAGCTTTGCCTATAGTTGATTTAGTTCTTTCCGGAGATTTAGACTCCAGAAAATTGTATGATATAGCTGACAAAACCTTGAAAGACAGATTCTCACAAATCCAAGGTGTAGCTCAGGTTAAGATCGTCGGCGGACAGGAACGCGAAATCCAAGTTAATATGTCCAACAGATTAGTATATGAAAATGCTATATCTTTACCGCAAATGCTTCAGATACTCAAAGCTCATAATATGGATATTCCCGGCGGATATTTCAATATCAACGATCAGGAATACACTGTAAGGGTGGAGGGAGAGTTCCCCGATTTGCAGACAATCGAAGACCTTGAAATTCCGACAGCTTTCGGTCCAAAAAAATTAAAAGATTTCGCTGATGTAAAAGACGGCGGAAAAAAAGTTAGACAAAGAGCTATATATTATAACGATTCCACGGGAAAACGCGATGACAATGTTGTTTTG
>JAQIDA010000084.1 GCA_027858275.1 Candidatus Kapaibacterium sp.
AATTAACACCTTGCTCGAAGCTGAAAGGCACATAAACGATCCCAAAAATAAAGAAAGAATCCCACAGATCAAATTGAATATGTGGAACAACTTGTATAATAATGCGATTACACATTATAATACATACATCAAAAAAGAAAAAAAGAAATATATTGATTCAGCAATAATTTCATTAGACTTGGCCAATAAACTCAAAGACGGCAAAATGATTGTCGAATCATTGAGAGGTATGCTTTTCCTTTTGAAAGGCGATCAACCGGCAGGAGTAAAAGCTTATGAAAAATATTGCGACCTACTTGTAGAAGAAATTGATCTCATGAAGTCTGCCGATATTTATCTCGGGATGTCCAAAGCTGATGTAGTAACAGCCTTGTCGCGAAAAGGAAAACTCATTAAAACGAGCGGTAAGAGAGAAACACCGGATGCTGATTCATTAATCACTGACGAATTCACGATCAAAAGAGATGATGTTTATGCTTTCTATGCTCCCGATGAAGCAAACCAATACAAGCTGGTTGGTGTTAGAGTCGATCCTCCGAAGGATTGGACTTCTTGGGAAAGAGCTTTATTCTTCAGAGTGAATCTTTCTCCTATGAAAGAACTTGCCGGTATTTATTACGACGCCGAAGATTATACTAACGCATTGTTATACATAAATCTTATAACAGCAATTGACCCGACAAACGTAGACGCGAACCGATTCATGGTTCAAATCTATGAAGTTCAGGACAAACCCGAAGAAGCTAAAAAGAATATTGCGGCACTCGTTAAGAAAAACCCCAATAATAAATTATATCGCAATCAGTACGCCGAAATATGCTTGCGTATGAAAGACTATGATACAGCTATTGAACAGTATGAAGCCGCAATCAAGATTGACCCTGAATATTGTGATCCTTTAAGAAATCTGGGTGCCAGCTACAAAAACAAAGCCTTCTTTGCATATCAAGCAGAACAAAAAAAAGCCGATGAAGACGAAAAATATTCAATTAATGTTGATAATTACTTCCCGATTCTCGAAACATCAGCTGACTATTTCGAAAAAGCAAGAAAATGTGATAAATACAAAAAAGATCCTCAGGTTTATAGTGAATTGATTCAGATTTACAATGCTCTGCTGCAAGATGAAAAAGCCAAAAAGCTTTTGTCTCGTCTCGTAAGATTTGAAAAGAATTTAGATGACGATGAGCTGTCATCTTACTATTACATGCTTTTCAAGATCTATGGTGATTTGAAAATGGAAGAGGAAGCCGCAGCAGTAGAAGCCAAAATTCAAGCTTTGGACAATTAAATCTTATGCTTAAAATTTGAGTGCGTACTTTGTACTCGAGAGTCAACACCTATTTTAAAGACTAAAGAAAGCACAAATAAAATGGCAGATAATAAAGACAAAAAACCACAGCAGATCAATATTCAGCTTGGTGAAAAAGAAGCCGAAGGCATCTATTCCAACCTTGCGATAATATCGCATTCGGGTGCTGAATTTATCATCGATTTCACAAGGATACTCCCCGGAGTGCCAAAAGCAAAGGTACACGCAAGAGTCATCATGACACCGCAGCATGCCAAAATGCTTATGCATGCTCTGTCTGAAAATATCTCAAAATTTGAGCAAAAAAATGGTGAAATCAAAGTTAACAGACAAGATTCATTCCCCGGTTTTCCCGGCGGCACACCTAAAGTCAATTGATAATTATTAGTTGATTACACATAAACCGAGGATCACATGTACTTGCGATTCTCGGTTTTTTTTGATATATTCGCTACAGCTGTATTTAAACAAATCGGGTATGCTTCTGAAAATTTTCTTACTTTTGTTGTAAATGAAGAAAAAACATATTTCTGATTAATAAAACAGTTATACTTATGAATAATTTCACGCGCGCTTACTATCCTTTGATCGTCCTCTTGTTCGGCTTTGCTCTCTTTACATATTTCCTCTACAGCAGCTCTGTCAATTCTCACGACGGAGTATTTACCTATGCCTTGGACGATCCCTATATCCACATGACAATAGCTGACAATCTCGCCGACAACGGCAGTTTTGGAATTACTCCCGACACTTATACGGCAGCTTCATCATCGCCTTTATGGACTCTGATGATTGCCGGAGGTTTTGCCCTCTTCGGCAAAAGCCTGATGATGCCTTTCGCGTTCAATATCTTTTTTGCATTTCTTGCCTTGATTATCGCATATAAGGAATTGAAAAATCATATTGGGCGGAATATGTTATTCGTCGTTACAGGTCTGTTGTTTTTCAGCGCGCCCTTTTCAGCAATTATATTCACCGGTTTGGAACATACCGCGCACATTGTATTTACAATGCTGTTCGTTCTCTATGCCGCGCGTGAATTAAGCGATGAAAAGAGTAAATCATTCCCGATATTTATACTGATAACATTGATACTTACTTCCTTAAGATTCGAAGGAGCCTTCCTTGTCTTTTTCGTGTCAATAATTATGTCCTTCCGTTCCGGATTAAAACGAGCAGCACTTATTGCCGCAGCCGGAATGTTGCCGATTATCATCGGAGGATTAGTGTCAATCAGCAACGGCTGGTATTTTTTCCCGACCTCAATTTTGCTCAAAGGCACTTTGCCGCACGGATTCAATATTGCGGAAATAATTAAGATTCTGGTATTCACGATAATGAAGCAAGTTACAAAATCACCGCATCTGTTGGTACTCTTGCTTTCCGCAGCCGGAATGCTTGTCTACAGAATCAAAAAGGGAAGTATTTTCTCATCAATCAGCGCGATTTATCTCCTTTTGTTTATTCTCGGAACGCTTATGCACTTGCAACTGGCCGGTATCGGTTGGTTCTACAGATACGAAGCATATCTGACATTTCTCGGTTTGTTTGCCGCAGCAGCGTCTGCCGCGGATATTATGAAAGAAAACGACATCCGATTTGCTGATTTGAGTATCAAAATCAAACTGAGTGTCATGTTTGCACTGTTAATATTCGCGATGCCCTTGTTGCACCGCGGAGCTGACGCAGCGAAAAACAATACTCAAGCCACAACAAACATCTATGAACAGCAATACCAATCAGCAAAATTCATAGACAAGTATTACTCCGGCGAAAGCATCATATTGAACGATATCGGACTCGTAAATTATTATGCTGATATTAAAACTCTTGACTTCTGGGGGCTTGCCGATATGGACATAGCCGGCATCAAAAGAGCCCAAAATTTTGATAGAGAGCATTTAAATCCGATTATAGAAAAATCCGGTTCGAAAATTGCCGTAATATACGAAGCTTGGTATGACTATGTGATCCCGTTTACTGATCAATGGCATACGGTTGGATATATGACAATCAAAAACAATGTCGTATGCGGGGAAGATAAAGTCCATTTCTATGCTTTGGGAACGGAAGAAGCTGATCGCATGAGAACGAATTTGCGAGAATTCGCGAAAACTCTGCCTGATGCTGTTGAATTTCAAGAAATAAAATAGTCGAATATCAAGAAATTTAATAAATTATTAGTAACTCTGAATGATTGACAGATGAAAACAGGAAACTATATATTGATGCTTCATTCGCATCTGCCCTGGGTGATGAATCACGGTCAATGGCCTCACGGCGAGGACTGGCTCACAGAAGCCGCGGCGGAGTCTTATATACCGCTCTTGAACATATTCAACGACTTGCTCAATGAAGGAATATATGCAAAGATCACAATCGGTCTCTCACCGGTGCTGTGTGAACAATTGGCTCATCCCGATTTTGATAAAAAATTTAAAGACTATTGCGACGCTAAGATTAAATCTGCATCCGAAGACGAGGAGAAATTCAGAAAATGGGGGAATGACCCTCAGCAAGTCAGACTTGCGAAATATTGGCAAAAGTGGTATAACGACCGCAAGAATAATTATATCTACAATTACAGCAGCTCAATCCTGAATGCTTTCAAAGAATTGCAGGACAAGGGCGCTATTGAAATCGCCACTTGCGGAGCCACACACGGATATTTGCCTTTGCTCGGTACTGAGGAAAGCATAGAATTACAAATTCGTGCTGCTGTCGAAAACTATAAAAAACATTTCGGAACAAGTCCGAGAGGTATATGGCTGCCCGAATGCGCCTACCGTCCATCTTATGAATGGCACTCAATGTTGCCGATTGATCCTTTCGACAAAAATCGTCTTCGTCCCGGTATAGAGCAATTCTTGAGCCGTCACGGATTGAATTATTTCTTTACCGATCAAGACTTGACTGACAGATCATGCAAACTCGGCGCGTTTTTGGACGGCAACAAACACAATTTTATATCAGCCGATTCTCCCGGATTCATTCCCGGCAAATACTTGTTTGAACAAATGCACGGCAATGTATTCAACGTAAGTTCAAGCGAGAAAACCGAGTATGGTACAGCGGCAGTGTTCACTCGTCATCACGAAATCGCAATGCAAGTCTGGAGCGGCACAATCGGTTACCCCGGTGAGCCTGATTATCTTGACTTCCACAAAAAACAATATGAGTCATATTTGCGCTACTGGAGTGTGACTGACACAAAAGCGGATATGATGTACAAACAACTCTATATTCCTGAACACACTGAAGATAAAGTTGATAAACAGAGCAATCATTTCATTCATCATATCGAGAACACTTTGTATGATTATAAGAATCGCAGCGGTCGCTTCGGAGTGCTTTGTACCCCGTTTGATACTGAGCTGTTCGGTCATTGGTGGTTCGAAGGACCTGAGTTCTTGAAACATTTGCTGAGAGGAATACATCATTCTCCTTATGTAGATGCCGCGACGGCTTCCGAACGACTTGAAAATCATCCTCCCGAAGAAGTCGCCACATTGCCCGAAGGCTCCTGGGGCGAAAACAATAATCATGATGTCTGGAGCAACAAAGCCAATGAATGGACTTGGCGACTAATATATGACAATGAAAATCGCTGGACTAAAATGATGAATGAATTCATGCACTCGGATATTACTTCGCTTATGAGAAGAATCCTGACTCAAGCGCTTCGCGAAATGATGCTTATGCATTCGTCAGATTGGCAGTTTTTGATACACAATCATTCCGCCGCGGATTATGCCGAGCAAAGGCTCTTCTTTCACAATTCTGATTTCAACAAATTGTGTGATATTGCGGAGCGAGTCAGCTCAAGATTGTCATTAACTCGAGAAGAAGAGGCCTATTTGGATAAAACTGAGAAGCGAGATTCTGTATTCTCCGAATTGCAATTGGAGTGGTGGAAGAAGCCGGAAACAAATTAAATTTAATAATTGTGTAAATCAATCATCAACTGTATTTATTAATGTCAAGTGCCAAAAGAGTATTAAAAAATCTTTTTTCCCTCTCAGTCGCGGAAGTCGCGAACAAAGGGATTCAGTTAGTTATTATCATGATTCTCGGTCGTGTAATTATGACAGAGGGTCTTGGCGTTGTCGGTGTAGCACAGGGATTCTTCGTATATTTTTTCCTTTTTTCAACTCTTGGTTTCAACATTGTCGGCGCCCGCGAGATCGCAAAATATCCTGAAAGAATCAGGGAGTATGTCAATTCGATCTTGACGATCAGAGTGATTTTATCAATCCTAATGTATTTGATTCTGATATTCATCGTATCTTCAATTGATAAACCTGAAATTGAAAAAACCGCAATATTGATATACGGATTGAATCTTTTTTTTAATGCGATTCTCGTTGATTGGGTATATCAGGGAACTGAGAAGATGGGAGTGCTTGCGATCAGGCAAGTTGCCACAAGTTTGCTGAATCTGCTCGGGATCCTGCTTTTGGTTAATAATCAGGCGGACACCGTTGTTGCGGTAGGCGTAATGACTGCGTCAATCGGGATCAACGCTCTATGGTTGTTAATACTGTATTTTAAATGGCATGGTCCGATAAAACCCTCATTCGACATCCCCTTATGGAAAGAGATGTTGAAATCCTCAATTCCTCTGACATTTTTCAGCTTTTTTATCATTATAATCAACTATTTAAACATCTTAATGTTGAGTTTTATGAATGGACAAGCTGAAACAGGCTTGTATTTTGCAGCGGTAAAAATATTGGGAATGACATTGGTTCCGACGGCAATTATACAGTTAGCTTTTCTGCCGCTTCTGTCTCGTTCTGAGACATTAGAAGAACGGCAAAAAATCATGAAAAAATATTCGCAATTAATAATAATAATGGCTGTTATTACTGCCGGAGTCGTTTTCACTTTCGCTGATTATATATTTGTGCTTGTAGTCGGAAATGATTTTATAGGTGACGGCTATCTTCTCAAAATTTTGATGCTTTCTTCTGTGATCGTCTATATTAACACAATGTATTCCACTCCGCTGATAGCATGGAAAATCGAAAAAGTTTTGGTTTGGGCAATGGGAATCGCCGGCTTGGTAAATGTTGGAGCAAATGCTTTATTGATCCCTGAATACGGTGCTTCCGGAGCGGCAATAGGTTCGGTAATAAGCGAACTCACGGTTTGTCTCGGTCTGGGCTATTTCTTTAGGAAAAATGTGAAAAAATTATATATATCCCAAATTTGGAAATATTCTTTGATGGCAGCTGCTTCCTGTTTGATCGGATACTATCTCAATCAATATGGTCTCCACGAAATCGTTTCTGCTCTAGCGGCGTTTGTAATTTATCTCGGAATAAACTTTATGTTCAAAACAATAACGATCAGTGAATTAAAAGGATATATAGCAAAATGACATGCGTTCGCATGTTTTCTTAATGCCCGGCAAAGTGTCGTTATAATTAGATCAAAAATTATTAATAAGGAAATATATACTAATGAAATATGATTATTTAATAGTCGGTGCAGGCTTCTCCGGCGCAGTGCTTGCCGAACGTTTGGCGAATACCGGCAAGAAGATATTAATCCTTGATCGCAGAGACCATATCGGCGGCAATTGCTATGATTATAAAGACGCAAACGGAATAACCCTGCATCAATACGGACCGCACATATTTCATACTAAGATCAAGCGAGTGTGGGACTATATGTCACGCTTCAGCGATTGGCATAATTATTTTCACAGAGTGCTTGCCGTGGTAGAAGGCCGACCGGTAACAGTTCCGTTCAATTTGGATTCAATCCGAGAATTGTTTCCCTCTTCATTGGCCGAACGACTCGAGCAG
>JAQIDA010000088.1 GCA_027858275.1 Candidatus Kapaibacterium sp.
ATTTTATTGAAATGAATACACGCGTCCAAGTTGAACACCCAATTACCGAAGAGATAACCGGAATTGATATTGTAAAATGGCAATTAATGATAGCAGCTGGTGAAAAATTAAATATTAAAAGTGAAGATATTGAAATTAAAGGACACGCTATTGAATGCAGAATAAACGCCGAAGATCCTTACAAAGATTTCAGACCTTCACCCGGAAAAATCACGAGTCTGCATTTACCCGGCGGAAGAGGTGTGAGGATTGATTCGCATATTTATCAGGGCTATGACTTTTTGCCGCATTACGATTCTCTCGCGGCTAAATTGATTACATCCGCCCCTACACGCAAGAAAGCGATTGCCAAGATGCGTACGGCTTTGGAAGAATTTATTATCGAAGGGATACACACAACTATCCCATTCCATCTTAAAATGATGAGTCATCCGGTATTCATCGCAGGTGAAGCTGATACTAATTTCCTTGAGAACAATGATTGGGAAAAAATATAATCTTCTATAAATAACAATTATAAATGAACAAACAATTGGAGTAATTCAAATGAACTTCCCCGAAGAATTAAAATATACTGAAGATCACGAATGGATCAAAGTAGACGGAACGACAGGATTTATCGGTTTAACTGACCACGCTCAGGGCGAACTCGGTGATGTAGTTTTTATTGACATCGAAGAAGATATCGAAGAAATTGAACTCGGCGAATCTTTCGGAACAATCGAAGCCGTTAAAACTGTCGCGGATATCTTAGCTCCGGTCAACGGAAAAGTTTTGGAAATTAATACAGCGTTGAATGACAATCCCGAAACAGTTAATAATGATCCTTACGGCGAAGGCTGGCTTATCAAAATCGAAATAACTGACCCGTCAGAACTCGACAAACTTATGGATGTCAACGCATATAAAGTATTGATCGGTCAATAATATTTCTTGTCTCGACTGAATTTCAAGAAGGACAGACCGCTAAGTGGATTGTCCTTCTTTTTTATAAGAACCACCCCCTATACCACTCCTTAGCAGGCGGGGGGACAAGACAAGATACAGATGGCAGACACTGAAAAAAGTGTCCGATATCGAAAAATAAGATTATCTCCGGTCCGGCGATATTTTAGTATTTTTAAAAGGAAAATCATGTACAAAAAAATTACAAGTTTAACAGTCTTTTTCGCTTTGGCTCTTACCTTGATTTTAGGTTTTGCCTCTGCGACTACTGTCACAGCCGGCGGAGACGAAATCAACGCTTCATTGGCTTATTTTTATTATGTTAACCCCGATATAACTAATTGCAAACCCGGCGAACTCAAAGATTCTGAAAAGATGAAAATACTTGCGGAAATCAATATGATTCGTGATCTGCACGGTCTGCCCCATGTTGAGTACAACTATGCGTATGATAATGAGGCGGCTCAAATCGCTCTCATCTGCGCGGCAAACGGCGATTTAACTCATACTCCCGACAATTCATGGTCATGCTATTCGCCCGAAGGCAAAGCCGGCGGTCTTACAACGAATTTATATTTAGCGTCTTATCAAGGTTCTTCACTTCCACCTTCTGAAAGTTCAGTTGTAAGTTGGATGCATGATGATCCGCATCAGACACTGGGTCACAGACGTTGGATTATTAATCCTTTCGTAAAATATATGTCATTCGGCCGTGTGGACGGTAAGCCGAAAGACGGCGGCGCATGGAATGTTTCCGCTATGTCATGGCATTACGTAAACAGCACAGATGCTAATATCAGCGATTTTGACAAAGATTTTGACGCCTATCCTTATGGCAATTATCCTCCTTATTTAGTTAAAAAAGACTGGCTTTTGTCATTTACGGCTATTGCGGATAAAACTAATAAATGGAAAAACAACGGTCAGGCTGTCAATTATTCTAATGTTGTTATTGAAATGACCCCCGAAGACGGATCAAAGATAACAATCGCATCCGGTTCATACGGCTGGGATTTTGACGGCTACGGCATCCCCAATTGCCTCAAATGGCAGTACCCGTCTACATTGAAAGAAAACATCACTTATACTGTAAATATTAAAAATGTCATGGTCAACGGGGCATCAAAAGATTATTCATATCAGTTCAAACTGACTGAAGCATCTGTTCCTCCTCCGTCAGCGCCTACACTGGCTTCACCTGCAGACGGCAGTGTTGAAGTACAGCTCGAAGCTCCGTTAAAATGGAATATTGGCGACAATGCTTCGGGATATACAGTTCAGGTTTCAGATGATGTTAATTTCTCAAATATTGTCAACGAGCAATCAGTTACGGGATTAGAATTTACCGCACGTGATTTGGGAAGCTTAACGAAGTATTTCTGGCGTGTCAAAGCTTCAAACAAGGGCGGTTTCAGCGATTGGTCTGATGCTTGGGATTTCACGACTGTCAAGACTTTGCCTGCTCCAAGTTTGGTTTCTCCGGAAAAGGCAACAACAGATATTTCAGTTAATACTGATTTTGTGTGGATGAGCGTTCCGGAAGCTGTTGATTATTCAATCTTGGTTTCTAACGCCCCTGATTTCAGCGGAAACGCTGTTGTTTTCTCGGATGAATTGAACGCTCTCACTGTTAAAGTTACAAGCGGCGCGCTTCAGGCAGAAACTAAGTATTATTGGAAAGTACGCGCCAACAGCGCAAACGCTCCGGGTCAGTGGTCGGAAGTTTGGAATTTCACAACGGCAGGTACGGGTGCATTGCCTCCGGAAGTTGTAATAATTGCCCCAAAAGGCGGAGCAAAAGTTAGTCTGAAAGCAGTTCTTGATTGGGAAACTACTCCGAATGCCGTCACTTATGATGTGGTTGTATCTCAGAGTCCGGCTTTTGATGCCGGTTGGACGGTAGTTGAGGAAACAGGAATTACCGAGACGGAGTATACAGTTGCCGAGGGAGTGCTTGAAGACGGGAATTTGTATTATTGGAAAGTGCGCGGCGTGGGTAATGCGGGCGAAGGCGAATGGTCTGTTCCTCCGGGACGCTTCAGAGCTGACGCAACCATCTCAATCTACTACTACTCTGAGTTTGCTAACAGCAACGTAATTCAGAATGTTCCTAATCCCTGCTCGGCAGGCACAATGTTCACTTTCAACATTGATTTGCCCGGCAATACGGAAATCGCCATCTATAATTCCTTGGGTATCAAAGTAGCGGTTTTGACTGATAAATTCTATGAATCAGGCAGCTACACACTCAATTTCGATACATCAGAACTTTCCTCGGGAGTCTATTATTACCGACTGAAGAGTAATGATCTGAATGTTTCGGGTATGATGAATGTAGTGAAATAGGTATAAGAAAAAGTATTATTAACAAGGGGGCATGCCCCCTTGCTGAATAGATTTGACAATAAAAAGTGGTCCGATGATGGAAATCGTCGGATCACTTTTTTTGTTTTAGGAGGACTCTCGAAAAATACTTTGTACCCGGTTCTAATATTCATTTGTTATATTAGTGAAGACCTACTGCCGTAATTTAGGAGACCTACTATGAAACAGATTTTTACGATTATTTTTCTTGTCTTGTGTGCTAGTTCAAATCTATGCTCTTTTTCCGGTAATGGAAGCGGGACGGAAGCTGATCCTTATCAGATAACGAATGTTGATGAGTTGCAGGAGATGAATGATGCGCTAAAGGCTTATTATATTTTGATGAATTATATTGATGCAAGAGAGACAACTTATACCGGTAAGGAATTCGAACCAATCGGCACTTATGAAGATGGAAATCCTGATACAGGTTTCACGGGTAATTTTGACGGGCAAGGTTTTACTATTTTCAGAGTAAACATGAAATATAGACAAAACTACGCCGGTTTCTTTGGCTGTATTGCAGACGGAGCCTATGTTCATGATATGACATTGAAATCTAATTATGCTCGAGGTAAATCCGGAGTAGGACTATTTGCCGGTCGAATTATAGCAGTAAATATTTCTTCGGTTGTTCGAATTGAGAATTGCAATGTATCCGGTTCAATCGACGGTTATCGCAGTGTTGCCGGTTTTTGCGGAAAGATCAATGCGATCAGAGGTCATATTACTGTCCGAAATTGTCACAGTCATTTATTTATGTCAGGCATAGATTTACATGAATTTACCGGCGGTTTTTGTAGTAGTAACAGAGCCAAATATCCGGGTAGCAAGGCAGAAATAATTAATTGCTCGTCCTATATTAATGAAAATCACTGTCTTGATAATGCAGGTGGTTTTTGCGGAGAGAATATTGCTGAAAATCCGGAAAGCAAGGCAGTTATTATTGATTGCATGAGCGAAGGTATGATTTCAGGAATACTTGGTATAGCGGGTTTTTGCTCATTAAACTCAGGAGATATAATAAACTCTTCAAGCAGTTGCGTCACATTCTCAAATAATGAATCAGCTGGTTTTTGCTCACATAATTCCGGAAGAATTCATGGTTGTAATAGTATAGGCAATACAATTGGTATTCAAGGAGCAGGGGGTTTTTGTGGATACAATTCGGGAATTATCAGTACTTGTACGAGTAAAGCTTCTGCAAGAGCTATTGAAGGAGATGCAGGTGGCTTTTGTGGATTCAATTCAGGAATTATTGTTTCTTGTTCAAGCAGCGGTGATACAGAAGGAAAAACTGTTGGAGGTTTTTGTGGAACTAACTCCGGTACAATTAATTTAAGTTCAAGCATTGGGAATATCAAAGCTAACTATCAGGGTAAAGCGGGCGGTTTTTGTGGTTTGAATAAAGATGATTCTCAAATTATAAATAGTTATAGTAGGGGTTTAGTTACGGGAAGTAATATTGTTTCCGGTTTCATCGGTGAAATTTCAACCATTTATGTTTCCAATAAAGCATTAATCCAAAACTGCTATAGTAGCGGAGCGATAACTTCTGACAAAATCGCCGGAGGATTCTGCGCCGAACAATCCGGATTGGGCTCAATAGAAATCAAAAACTGCTATTGGGACACCGAAACTTCCGGCATAGACTCAAGCGACGGCGGCACAGGTAAAACCACTGCCGAAATGAAAACGCAAAGCACATATGAAAATTGGGACTTCGCAAGCATCTGGAAAATAAATCCGAATGTTAATGACGGATATCCTGTTCTGCAGGGATCAATATTGTCAGTTGAAGAGGATTTTTCTTCAGAGCAGATCAAGATAAATATTTATCCGAATCCTGCTTCCGAGCAAATATTTATTACTATTGATGATTCTAATGAGTTTATTTCCTCTGTTCATATTTCGGATTTATCCGGTCAAATGCTCTTGACGGCGAGGTCTGATATTATTGACGTTTCAAGTCTTCGATCAGGTATATATTTTGTGTCCGTTAAGACAAATAATGGGGTTCATTCCTGCAAATTGATTATTGAGAAATGACATTCTTCTCATCCGATGAGTCCTCCTAATCGGATGAGTTGATTTCACATTCTCCTCCCCTGAAACTCTTCTTGCTCAATCCTATCCAATTCATTAATTTTGCATTGGTTGAAATAGTAGATTATATATAAGATAAATTCGGACGGAAACAGATGTTATGAGTATAATGAAATCGCTGAACAGCCTTCGCAGGGATTATACAGGCGAAAAATTCGACGAAAAAACAATTGACAAAGATCCGACTAAGCAATTCAAAAAGTGGCTTGACGACGCTGTCAGAGCTGAGATGATGGATCCGAACGCAATGGTTTTATCGACTTGCGGCAAGGATATGAAGCCTACGGGCAGGATTGTTCTGCTGAAGAATTTTGACGAACGCGGCTATGTGTTTTTCAGCAATTACGAAAGCATTAAGGGACAAGATATTAACGAGAACCCTAATGCATCACTCCTGTTCTATTGGGACAGGCTCGATCGGCAAATCAGAATCGAAGGCAGAATTGAAAAAATAAGTTCTGAAGAATCCGACGAATATTTCCAAACTCGTGATTACACCAGCAGAATCGGCGCATGGGCTTCAAAGCAAAGCAGCATTTTGACCGGACGCATTTCCTTGTTGCGCAAAGTTGCCGTAAATATGGCGAAGTATCCCAAACATGTACCTCTCCCCCCTTATTGGGGCGGTTACAGGGTTGTTCCCGAACGAATTGAGTTTTGGCAGGGGCGCGAAAGCCGGTTGCACGATCGACTTGTATTTGTTCGCAGTAATGACTCTTGGGAAATCATTCGCTTAAATCCCTGATCATGACGCCTAAACTTTCACTCTTTAAAACGAATACACTGAATCGGAAAAATATATGATTTATCTGCTGTTGACAGTAGTCTGCTCATCGACTATCATTCTTTTGCTCAAACACAACAGCACTAAGGGCGGAAATCCGCTGATAATGTTTGCTTCAAATTATGTAATAGCCGCGGCAATTGCCGTGATCAAATTCATGTCTGACAGTGACGCGATAGTTTCATATCCTGCTCTTGGGTTCGGTGCGGGACTCGGGTTTTTATTTATATTCACATTTTTTGTATTTGCCAAAGCCGTTGAGACAGCCGGTTCCGCTATGGCATCGATCAGTTCGCGTCTGGCAATAATGGTTCCTGTGTTGATTGCGATCATCTTATACGGGGAGATTCCCGGGACATCGCAATATATCGGTTTTGGAGTGACATTCTTGACAATGCTGTTCTTCTATTTATCCCTCAAAAAAGGAACAGAAAAGCATCGGAAACCGGCGGATTACATCTATCTTTTCGGCTTGTTATTCTTAATGGGTATTGTCGACAGTAGTTTAAAAATATTTGGGGAAGAATTTCCTGTTGAGGCAAAACCCTTTTTTATAATGACAATTTTCTTGTTTGCGCTTTTCTATACTCTGTCTTATGTCTTGATTAAAAAGATGAAATTTGAAGCTCGCACGGCTGTCAGAGGAATTGCTTTGGGCATTCCGAATGTACTGACAACCATATTTTTGTTGAAGGCACTTTCTGAGCTGGAGGCGATCATCGTATTCCCGGTTTTGAATATCGGAATAATACTTATAACTGCTACAGCAGCAGCTTTGATTTGGAAAGAGAAGCTGAATAAATACGCTGTTTACGCGCTTGTGAGCGGCATGGCGGCTATTGTGTTGTTTAGTATATAAAGAAAAAGAGGAACAGAGATTCTCGAGTCTGTTCCTCTATAAATCTTCTCTCCGGGAATCTCCGACTATGGTTTTATTTTGAACCAATAATCATAAGATTTTTCTTCGCCGTTGACTGTCACATTGCTGATTTTGACATTGTACTTTTTATTGTTTTCCAGGTCGAGGACTTTCCATTGGAGATGATTTGGCAGTCCTGCGCCGCTGTAGTCGGAATCCACAGAAACTACTTCCATCGCTTGATTTGTCTCATCAAAAACTTCAACATCTACTTCAAAGCCAAAAACAACTTCTTTATTATCGCCCCAGACAGTGGTTTTATCCGCTAAAACTGAGAAAGACAGGTAAAGATCTTTATTAAAGCCGTCGATCGGATAGTCTTCGAAGGGGCAGGCGACAAAGTCAATATTTGCCGGAGTTTGATCCCATGAATCAAAGATATAAAGCGATGCGCCAATCCAATGAGATTTTGCCTCAGTAACGATATCTACGCGACCGAACGATATCGTTTTAAGGAAAGGAGACAATACCCAACGACGATGTCCGAGACCTGTCAAAGTATGCTCTTCACTAATCCAGTTGTCGACCGCAATCGTTGAAGACCAGTTAACAACTCCTGATGCGGCTCCTAAATGCAAATTACTTTCAGCACTGCCCTGACTGCCCTCTTCAGACCAACATTTCTGTGATTGAAGCGGATAATGAGAGATTGATTCATTGGCGACCATAATCAAAGATGCTTTCTGCATCATAATATCATACTCGTTGTTATAAGTAACCGCCGGCAATTTGTGAATGGCTCGGTACATATTAACTTGATCGAGGACTTTGTCTTTTTCAGATTGTCTCAGAACCCCTTCAAAGCAATTTCCCTTATAGGGAACTTGGTCATACAAGGCAATTAGTGACGGTTCTGTAAGCTCGGGATAGTAAGTTTGATTGGGATCTTCAGCACAGCCTGCAAAGGCCATAACAAGAATCAGTATGAAAATATTCCTATATTTCAAAATTGGCATGAATGCTCCTCAATTAGTTAGCGATTAGAATTTGTAACTCCGAATAATTTTGTCAGATATTCTACATTCTTCTTTTAACATCCATTGAATCCTAAATTATTTTGCGGAATTTAAAGAATATTGATTCCTAAATTATTTTCGCTCAATATAATCAAAAACCGCCGCACTCACAAGCTGAGTGCGGCGGTTTTTTTGTGGTTTTTATCTGTTTTTTCGCTTTTTGGATAATAGTTTTTTATCAACAGCTCCGTCACCATAATAATATAATAAAATGCCCCAATATGTTCGGTTGCAAGATCGATAACATATTTATTCTGCCAATTCAGCCGCGCCGATCTCAATTAACATCGAGTCTGCGGTTAAAGCTCTCCCTAAACGCTGTGAATACTGCCCTGCCGTCACCGTAGGTGCTGTTGTGGTCATATTCAGCCCTGTTATGCCGTCAGGAGCGCACAACCACACTGCCGCGCCAATTGTGAACACCGCGTCCGCTATAGTCATCACTTCGCTGCATTGAGTGCTGACAAGAGCGGCGGACGGGGCGAATGCTGTCGATATTGCCGTGACAGGTTTGCTTAAGTTCGCGACATCCGCTTCGCCGTCAGTTCGGATAGAAACCGCTCGGTTTGCATCTATGTCCTCGTAGGCCGTAAACTGAATTGTGGAGGATGCGGCCACGGGGGCTGTTGAGCTGCTCGATGTGCCTTTTTTGATGCGGAGATGCTGTTTTAAGTCCCGTTCACCAAGTTTTCTGCGTACCATTACACTGCCCTCAATCCGCTGATTAATTCCAAAGAGTATATTTCCTTTTCATCATCGTATTCGACTGACGTGATGTGCCATGCCGTCGGTTGACCGGTTAAGCGGGCTTTGTAATCTGATAAATCAAGGGCAAATTGGGTATCCTCCGCCCGTGTCCACAAACAACCGCCGCCTGCGTCATAGGCATCCGCCGGGAGTTTTATTTTTAATGTGTTTACGTCCTTAAACATCGCCAAAGCGGCGCGGGCTTGCTGTGTCGGCTTGCAATAATCCCTCCCCAGATCGCCCATGTAGTCACCCTCTTCATCCGCCGCGTTATAGCTCGGATAATCAAACGCAGTCATACCGCAACCGTCCAAATCCGATGTGTCAACAGTCAAACTTATCGGCGTGTCGCAATACTCATGCACTCGGAACGGCATTCCCGGGTCTTCACAAGCAGCCTGTATTTGCGTTGGCTTATCCATATAAAACAAGCCGGTTGTCCTCGGGACTGAGGCGTCTATGTTTACCATAACACGATAAGGGCTGTTCAAAAAGAAAGCTTCTCGCATTGAGCTTTCGTGAAATGGGTTCTCATAATATTTAGTCAACTCCGTATTTACGGGGTGATTCGAGAATACTATAGGTAAATTTAAAGAATCTGAATCGCTCGACTCATCCCCGGCTTGGACAACGTCAATATCGTCAGCAACCTGTTCATACAAAGAAGAATCAACATATCCGAGAGGATCTGAACCAATACCAACCTGCGGTCTGTCAGACTTGCTTTTTGTTCGATGGTATATCTCAAACAGCAAATCCTTGGACAAAGTCTTGTTATAAGTATTATCGAATGCCAACGCCGTTTCGATCCCGCCGGCGGTTAATTTCCCCATTGTTAACGATTCCTTGAACCAATCCGCAAAAAACTCACTATATCGGGAGTACTTGGACGGCACATTAATAGCTGTATCAGGTCTGTTTTTATAATCAAACATTTTTAAATTAACAGCCAACGCTCCGACTGACAAATACGACCCCAATCCACCTGATTCATCATACAATTGTTTGTAATACTTTGTGAGCGGATAATTCAACCAATAAGTCTGAGCCGGGTTTCGGGTGAGAATTTTCGCTGTATCCAAAGAAAAAGACGCCATATAAGCGAGTAAATCACTCCAATACAGAAGGGGGAAGGTGTTGCCGTCCCAAATAGGATGTGATGAATATTTTGCCGATTGTCCGTATGCGAATATCTTTAAATCTCTTGTGTAGAGGAGTTCTATAATAGCTCCCCTTTTCAGATCATTCGGGAGATTTGGGTTCCCCCCCCCGTAATTCCCAAACGCATAGTATAATCGAGTAAACGATGTTTCATGTAAAACCATCCAACTCAATTGTTTTACAATTATTTCTTCTTCCCCTGCCTCCAGATCCAAAAACCCTTTTACCCCTTCGTTGTGGATGCCGTCGAAAACCAACACCCAACTATCATTCACCTTCTGATAATATTTATAATAAGTCCCGGCTTGGATAGTGAATTCAACCCCGCCGAACGCTTGATCCACTTCTAACTTCGGCTTCAACACACAATCATGGAACTCATTGAAGGTCGTATCCTCCGGGATCTGCCCTAGCTGCCAAGTAATCTCCATAGTCGGGCACTCTTCCGGTAATCCGATCGGATATTTATCCCATTTTTTAGATAATTTCGGCGGAGTCATACAACCCGGCGGAAGATCAACCAAAAAAGAAGCCATTGCGGCCTGATCAGCGTCCTCAGGCGTCACCGGAAAGCTTATTTCCGTGAGCCCTGCCGGAATAACATAAAGGAGCTTATCCCTCTTGGTGTAAGCTCCCGTCCATTGATGTCTGAATATTTTCAAAGCCATTATGAAGCCCTCTTTTGTTCACCGATCAAATCAAGTAATTTTTCCGTCGCCAAACCGCCGTCCTCGTGAATCACATGGATTTTCAATGATGCCGCGACCGATATTTCAACCCGCGCTCCCTTCGATTCATAAGCGTCCGATTGAGCAAACAACAAATCACAATCCAACTCCGCGCGGAGACATATTTTCATAGCTTCTTCCCATGATTCTACCCCTGCCGGCACAAGCGTTTCAGGATTGACCGTATCAAAACCGAGCGACCGCAACCATTCCTCTGTTTTTGCGAATTTTTGACGCATGTATTCAGGGTCTAAGCCCGTCACTTTGCCGGATATATATACTTTCAATCTCTTCATGCTTTGCTCCTTTTTTTTCATACTCTCCTCCTGTCTTAGGAGGAGTCCCCGTAGGGGGAGGGGGTTCTTAAATAATTGGTTTTTTCTTACGTAGTTTCAAATCAATATACCGAGCCGCCAATTCATGCTTGAATCGGGCTTTATAACTCTCTGCCTCAACACAAATGCACGATCCGACAGTATGCCATCGTTCAGGGTATTTCGTGCCGTCCGGCTGAGCGGAATAAACAGGAGGCACTGCGCCGTCAGACAACTCACCGTCCATGCACAAATACAAATATCTGTATCTGAACACTGCCAGTATTTTTTCAAGTTCCGCCGTATCGTCAGGCACAATAAACTTCCACGATTTCGGCTGATAGATTTGCGCTTGGATCACAGACTTATCAAGCCACGTCTCTTTGAACGGATCGATATTTATAAACGGATACTGAACCCAATCCGGCTCACGTACATCCTGCAAGGCCGCCGGCAACGCCGTCAGAACTATCTCAGAATTTGCGTCCATAGAAGTATAAGTGTCCGATCCCGCCAACCAAAAATAATAAGGAGCGACTATCATACATACCTCCCGATTTCCGCTTTCACAAGTTCCATTACATCTTTTTTATTCACCGCTTTCGGCTGATCTATAAACTCACGCATCAATTCGTTTTGTTCTGTCTGCTGATTCACAAGCTCTTTCAAATGGTTATTCTGCTCTTTCAAAACCTTATTATCCTGCTGAACTTGATAACTGACAGTTGTGTTCATACCGCCGCCGTTGCGCTTATAATCATCAACAATCATTGACATCATTCGCGGATCAGTTCGATAATAGTCCCTTGCGTCACGGCGATGCGTATTAGTCCATTCGACCATCGTCCTGTTGTCACCCGCGTCGGCTGCGTCAGCATTCCAAACAGCCTCGTCCCGGCTCAATTGAGCAGAAACGCCGTCGCTCGTCCGTGTCCCCAGACCGACTACTCGACTTGTGCCTTTAAAGAACTTCATTGAGGATACCGCAACACTCGCAGCAGCTACAACAGCAGTCAATCCTGCCGTCATCAACGCCCATTGAGCAAATCCCGCGCCGCCTGCCGTCATTACTGATTGAGGAGTTGCCAAAGAACCGCCTAATATCTGAGCGGAGAACACCGGTACCATCGCTTGTAACGCACTCAAAGCAGAAACAACCATAGCTTTTAACATACTCTTACCGGAAGCCATCGCCGTCCCCATTGACGCGCCGATTGAAACCGCCATTTGTCCGTACATCCTCGCGCTGATGTCAGTCGCTTTTTTAGTGATCTTGTTCTGATCGTCGTTCAAGGCTTTGATGTTTTCCGCAGTCTCTAAAGCCGCGGCGTAACGCCCTTGTTCCATCTGTTGGGCATACAGCAATTTCTGTTCGCCAATCTCACGCTCTTTTTCAGCCGCGGCGTCAAGCAGCGTCAAATGTAAATCACGATTCTTCAACATCGCCGCCGTTGCGGATTCGCTCGCTTGAGCGAATGAAGCAGCTAATCCGGCGTTCAAATGATCCAACACCGCCGAAGCCGATGCTCCGAGTTTCTTGATTTCTCTTTCACGTTCACGATCAAGCTGATTGAGCCTTGTCAAATACTCCGTTCTGTCAACTTCGCCGCGTCGATAAGACGCTTTGAGTTCGTCTTCTTCTTCTTTTATCGCCGCTATATTCTCTCGAATCGAAGCGGATCTGTCCGCGCCTTCCGGCATTTCCATGCTCGAAAAAGTCGAGGTCATTGAGGCTGTCAATGATTTTAACGCCGAGATCGACGCTGAAGCCGATTCAGAATGATACTGATCGTCAGCCGCTTTTTTCGCGGATATAAATCTCAGATAAGCGTCGAGTTTCATGTCCTCGTTTGTTCCGGCGAGAGCAAGATCTTCTTCATACGTCGCCCGGGCTTCGCTGATAGCCAATTCACGCTCACGCTCAACTCGGCTTTCAATTTGCATGATACGTTCACGCTCCGCCGCTTCGCCTAATTTCGCTCTCAGGGCGGCGTCTTCTTTAGCGTGTTTTTCAGTCAGAGCGGAAACTTTATCAGCGTTCGACTGCAAGTATTTTGCCTGTATCGCCGCAAGTGTCTCAGCAAATTCTTTTTCGGCGTTGATCTTTTGAGTTTTGCCAAGCCCTGCGAGGTCTTTAAATGCCTCATATTTTTTTGTCTCAGCCGCGATCTCGTTGTTCATTCGAGTTGCGAGAGCGTCTGTCATCGACGCCGTTGATCCGTCACTCAAATTAACATTAACAGATTTCAATCGTATTGCGAGAAGTTGATCGTTCAAATCAATCAAAGAAGCTATTCGAGACGATTCTAAACCCGCCTCGGACTCAATCCCCGCCTTACGAGCCTCCAAACCTTTTATCGCTACATTCAATTTTGCGGACTCAAGTGCCTGCGTGTTTTTTAGCTGTGTAGCGTTCGAGCGTTCAATAAATCGTTCGTAATCCGCAGCGGCTTTTTCACGAGCGGCAGATGCTTTTTCACGTAAGGCGGCTGCTTTTTCGTCAACTTCACCCTCATCGTTCTTGAATTTCTTGTAGGAATTTAGAGCGTTTGTGTACAACGCTTCCATTTTTCCGCGTTCGCCGTCTTTCATGTTCAATTCAACGTCGAGCAACTTGTCAAACTGGCCCTTTAATGTCTCCAGATTTTGGACATACTTAGGCTTGCTAAGTGTATCCATGACTTCAACCACTTTTTTTATCTTCGATTCATATTCTTTGTAGCTTTCCGAGCGTGTATCTGCAAGCCTTGCTTCATTAGCCTCTACAGCATCAAGTTGGGCGATTGTGCCGGCGCTAAGTTGTCCCGTCACGTCCAACATCTCTTTATATTCATCGGCGTCGACCTTGTTCACTGTAGAGAGATCCCACAATTTGGAAGCTTTGCTCTCTTTATGCAACTTATTTATAAATTGCTGTAAATCGACAGTCGCCGCCTGTATTTCCTCTTTTGTTTTCCCGGTATCAATTTTTTTTGTTAATTCGTCCAATGCCTTGTCATAGCTCACGCTTAAAACGGCACTGCTGCCACTCGCGAGGTCTTTTAACTTATTTCTCAGCGTGTCGAAATTATTCTCGGCGATGTCGGTGTTCACTTTGAATTCTTTATCACTCAAAGCGTCGAATTCGCCTCTCAACTCGGCAAGCTTATCCCTCGACAAGCCCGCTTTTTTACTCAAATCAAGCAAAGTCTGATCAAACGTTTTCGTTTTAGAGATCACGCCCGGATAGGCAGAATTCAATTCCTCTTTGATCTTTACTAACTGCTGCTCTTCCGCTGTCGTCCGTGTCGCCTGCCCGCCCAACGCCTCATATTGATCTATCAGTCTGAGTGTGCCGATTTCATTGTCTTGAGTAGCTAAATTCAATTCTTTTTGAGCGACGATAAGTTTTTTGTCGGCAACAAGTGCTGTCTTCTGCCCTGCAAGCAACTCCGCCTGTGATTTGCTTGCGGAATAGAACGCTACACCCAACGCTACAACCCCGGCAATAGCAAGCCCCCAGGGGCTCATCTTCATTGCGAGATTGAGAAGCTTCTGGACGGTAGTCGCGCCTTTTGTTGACTTGATCTGTGCCATTATCGAAGGGATCAATTTTGTTTTGATAGCCATTGCGGCATTCTTAACAGGTCCGGAAAAGGATTGGAACATCATAAACGCCGGAGCTACACCGGAGACTGCGCCCAATGTCGTATTCGCCGCGGAAATCACAGGAGCGAACGAAGCCGCCGCCGTATCCATGCCCGCCCCAATAGATCTTGAAAGTTTGTCAACCATGGATTTAGGCTCAATTGCGTCAGCCATAGCGTCCCCGGCTTCTCTCGCTCTTGCCGTGAGTTGCGCTATATCCAATTTAGCCGAGAATATCTCACTGTAGAAACGACCGCCTATATCTTCGCCCATTGTGCCGGAAATAGCCGTATTGAACTGATCCCGAACCGCTTCCGTGATTTTGCCGTCTTTAACAGCGTCCCCGGTCAATTTCGCAGTCTGTTGAAGAACTTCCTTAATCGACAAAACACCCGCTTCGCCCAGTTGAGTTATCCCCTGAACTTGCGCTGTAATACTCGAATCAATTTTGGATAAAGCGTTGGCGGTATCACCTTGATTCAATCTGATGATCGTCTCTTTTATCACATCGCCGAGCTTATCAGTATCTCGGATACCTTTCGACATTCCGAGAGACAGCGTTGCCGCGAAACCTTGAGCGGAATACCCTGCCGCCGCTGCATGCTGAGAATACTCATCGAGAGAATCAAGCACATCGTCCATTTTGCCGCCGCTCGTCTGCGACAACATCGCGACAATATCCCCGGCCTCCTGGCCTTCCAACTTAAACTGAGCGATCATTGTGCGGGATCCCGCAATCACATCTTCAATATTACGATCAAACACTTTAGCGATACCGGCAGCGGTTACTGTGAAATCAGACAAACCTTTTTCGCCGTCAGTGACAAAATCGCCGAGCATTTGGTTCGCCGTGCCGATCGCTTTTAAAGATTCTGCGTAAGACTCTCCGACTCCCTTACCATATAGATCAGAGGCCGCAGCCGTCATGTGTTCCATTTCTTCAGCGGACGCTCCTGTTTGAGCCTTCAGTATACGGAAAGCGTCAGCGGTTGCCGAGGCGCGTTCGTTTAACGCTCCGACTGAATCCTTGAGTTGATTTGCGGCATTTAACGCAAAATCCATCTTAACCCATTTTTCCATAGGGTTAGGAGCTTCCGGCAGGTTCTCAAGAGGATTCGGCATATTATCCGTTTCTTCTTCAAACTTCCTTTTGAATTCCTCCCCGGCATCCGTCCCTGATTTGCCTGCCTCATCGCCGAATTTACCAAAAGCGTCCGGCACTTCCATGCCGATCGCTTTCAAATCTGCCTTCAACTTCGACATCACTTTCTCAAGTTTGTCAGCTTTCGGATCAAACGTTATTTCGAGTTTAGTTTTTGCCATTATTCTTATTTATTGAGCAAGGGAGCATGCTCCCTTGTTCGAAATTCGTTGTTGTTATTCTTATTTATTGAACAAGGGAGCATGCTCCCTTGTTCGAAATTCGTTGTTGTTATTCTTCTTTTTTAGGAGGTCGATAATTGAACGCCCGTTCGGCGGAAACGAATCTGAGCAATTCAGCCCATGTCATTTTTTCTTGGATGTCCTCATATTTCATCGGATCACCCTTTGCAGCGATATAAATCAACGAATCCCGGGCTGTCTGATCGTCAGCGAGTTCAGAAATATCGGGAGCCGGATCAGCGTCCTCATCATCGTCCGTATCTTCCATCATATTGATCAGCCAGTGTTCAGCGATAAAATTAAACCGCTCTCGGTCTCGCGCTGACTCGGTCTCGAAAGGAGGCTTGAGCCGTTTTTATTGATTCAATGTCTTGCAAGTCCCAACCAATAGTTAAATCATCCCCTGTAAACCAATCTTCGATCTCAGCTTTGACGCTTGCCGGTTTTGTGATCATCCGAAAAGCGCGGAACAAAGCGGATAATTGATAATTTTCAACTGCGACCGGGAAGTCAATTAAACGACCTTCAAGATTCGGATCCGCTGTCAAGGCTTCAAGTTGTTTCGCCGGGCTCATTTTCAACAGATCCTCAACGTCTTTCCAATTCTTGTCAAATTCTTTAGCGATTAGCTGTTCAGCCTTGTCATTTGCGGTCATCCCTTTGACCGTGCGAATAGAAGGGCGTTTGAATTCAATTATAGAAATCTTTTCCTCGCCTTTTTCGCCTTCGTAATAAAGTGGAAATGTATTCTGTGCCATGTTATGTGTGCTTTCTGTGTGTGTGATTTTTTTAAAACAAACCTCCGGATCATCCGGAGGTTGTAATTCGTAATTAATAATTCGCAATTAATCCAACTAAGCTGCCGGAGTCATCCAAACAACCTTGTAGCATTTGTCCGCAGGGATTGTAATATCCGCGGCCGGGGCTGTGACAATTGCCGTGTCGAAACATGCGAGAGGTACTACGCAATCATAAGTGTTTGAACTGCCGAGAACGCCGATTTTTGGCTTGCTCCACTTATTATACTCTGCCGCGCCGCCGCCGCCGCTTGTGGAGTCCATGCCGCCGAATACAACCCAAGTTTGAATCTTGCCGGTTTCCGCGCTGATTGCGCCGTAGAAAATATCAACAAGCATTTGATCGCTTTCAACAGAACTGCCGCCGTGCTCAACACCTGCGTCTGTAACAACTTTTTCCATTTCCTCTTCAGTCGCACCGTCCGGGCGGAACACATCGAGAAACGTGTCAAGAGCTTCGTCGCATTGGAAGTTGCTATAATTGATATCACATTGTTTGTTCGATTTCACATCCGGAGTGATGTTCGTTGACAAAATCAGATTCAACAAAGCGTCAGTTGCCGTCGGAAGCGCGACCGCCACGCCGTCCAAATC
>JAQIDA010000138.1 GCA_027858275.1 Candidatus Kapaibacterium sp.
GAGTCGAAGTGTCTTCCTGTCTTTTCCGTGTGTTACTCTGCTTATCGAAGAACGGCAAAGACACTTCGACTCCGCTCAGTGAACGATAATATTCTTAAAAGTACCCCCCCCGGGGCTGAATTAAATTGGGCTTTCAGCCCGCCGGAATTCACGTTATTTCGATACAATTACAACTCGGAAACCCAGAGTTATTTATATCGAAACATACATTTTTAACAAATCTCGGCATACATTAATAGTGACACTCAAAGTTACAATTGGTCTCAAATTAGTAGCGCGGATATTGTCCTGTCCTTAATCCTACAATATACTCGGGTATAGATTTTTTTGTATTTACTCTAAATTTCGTTCTGATATAATAACAATTAAAACGTGATTTTGTTACAGTGGAGGAGTTTTTTATGTATTTGTAGCTGAGTATAATATGGAATCAATAAAGATACTTAGCCGGATTTGTAGGGGCGATCCCTGTGTGGTCGCCCGGCGTATTAAATTAGACAGTTTTTGTGACATCGTGTTTCGGCGGGGGAGCACACAGGCATCGCCCCTACAAAATCAGGGGTCTCGCTCTTCCCTTCGGCTCCGCTCAGGGATCGGGTTGGTTCTGCGAGGGAAAGGCTAGAAAAACAAACTATACATCAGTGACAAGCTATAGTTTTTCTTGTCTAATTCATTGAGTTCATCGTTAATGCTTTGGAGACCGGTGCCGACTCGCAATTCTAATGAGTGTTTGTAAACTTTTCCGATATAGCTGATACCGATACCGGCTGAGCTGCCGAAATTTAGTTTCCGAATGTCGGGTTGATCGAAAGTTGAATTTTCGCTAACGGTCTCGGCTGTAACTAAGTAGCTTATTTTTGGCCCGACGGTCAAAAACGCAGAGGAACGCTCATTGAATCGAGTGAAAGTGAATTTGAATAAAACAGGAATTTGGATATAATCGAGCTTAAAGATATCATCTTCGGGATCATGCCCGTAGACTGCTCCTTCCGCAGAATAGATCAGCCCGGTCAGAATCGCGAATTTGTGATTTAGATTGTAAACCAAGACTCCGCCGAAACGATATGCCAAGCGTTGATCAGAAAAAACGCCTACATCATCGCCGTATAAACCTGTTAGATTTACGCCTGCCGTAATTCCGGGCTCCAATGTTTTGAAGCGAGTGTTTTTCTTGGTATTCCTTTCAGAACTGATGTCTTTCAGCACGACTTTTTTCTCGGCGGACTTGCCGCTTATATTCAGATCTTTTGTTTTGATCCAGCCCCGCTGCCCGGATATTTCGATCAGCGACCATTCGCCGTCGCTGATTATCAAAACAACTTGTTGGTCTTTTGAAATAGTGCTGAGCAATTGCGATTCAATATCAGGAGATTCATATATAGCGGTGTGCTCGCTGCTAACCTTTGCTTGGGTTTGTTGCGCCTGTGCTTGCACACAGACAGAACTGATGAGCATCAGCACTAATGATATTAACAATGTCTTTTTCAATTTTTCTCCGAAGTTGTTATTGTTTGAACTCGTTAAACTTGAACAAGAAATTTGTCTCAATTATTTAATCCTTGACGCTTTGATTCGCTTGTTGTACTGACGACCTCTGAGTTTGTTCAGATGTTTGAGGGCAGGGCTGCGACAGCCTCTGTTGACTGTTCCGACACGAACTTCCCAAGTGCCGTCGAAGCGAGGAGTCCATATTATCTGTTCGTATTGCAGAGTTTCGGAAATCGAAATAGTAGTTGCTTCGGGTGACGCGACAACGTAGGTTTGGCACATACGATCGAATTCAATATCAACAGGTTCGTTCAAATAGCTGAGCGTCAGGACATAGCCGTCATCAACGGATTCATACATCAGATAAGTATTATCTTCATCGATCCCTTCATAACTTATATTCACTTTTTCGCCGGTGCTGACTTCATAAGATTCGCCGACTCTCGAAAAAGTAATGGTTGTTGTCGGTTTTTCCACAGCGTCCAATCCGGCTATCGGCAGATCCCCGTCAGCCGGAAGAACAACTGATTGGGTCTGTGGAACACTTTCAAAATCGTGTGTTCGCGGTTGGACACAGGAATTAAGCATAAACAAAGGCAGGACAGCGAGAATGATCTTTGAGAATGTTTTCATAATGATTTCCTGATGATAATATTTATGATTTGTTTTCAATTTTTTGCTCAGCTGAGTTTTTCCGGTTTCATCTTATCAGCATATATAAGCAATATAAATCTAATGCACAAGAGTTAGCGGAAAAAATTAATTATATCCTGCTTATTACAACTGAAGCATTTTTAAGAAAATTGTAACTGCTTCCGGGATTAGTATAATTGTCAAGATCAGTCCCGCAATCGCGCCGCCGAAATGAGCGTCGTGGTTAATATTCCCTCCGCCGCGTCGCGCAGCATACCAACAATAGAGCAGGAACAATGGGCCGAAAACAACTGCCGGAATGCCGACAGGGATAAACATTATGTACATTTTGCTGAGAGGATTGAACAGTATGAAACTGAATATCACTCCGGACACGGCGCCGGAAGCTCCGAGTGAACGGAAATCCGGGTTGTCTGATTGTTTGTATACAGTTGTCATGTCCGCCAGAACCATACTGCCGAAGTAAATTATTAAGAAATTTTCCGTTCCGATCCAGAACTCAAGCGAGGGAGCGAAGAAATAAAAGGTCAACATATTGAACAACAAATGAGTCAGATCAGCATGGATCAAACCGGACGTGACCAGCATATACCACTTATTGGAATGCCTGACACTCCAGGGGTGCAAGGCGAGCCGTCCGAATAATTGTTTGTTCCCGTATAAAGTAAAAAGGCTGATTGCTACTGTCGCTATCAGGATAATCAATGAGGCCGGCGTATTAGCGAAATCCATATTAATTCGATCAATGATGAAAAAAAGTTTTGAGTTAGTCCAAAAATTTCTGAGATTTGATTATTAATAGATTGAAAATTAATAACAAACATGTATTCTCAAATAACTATGATTAAAATAATAAAAGATAGCGGTTTGAACAAACTTTTCGGCGGAGAATTTGAATTGATTCACAATGGTTTCTCCGCCGGTCAGTATAATATGGATTTTGACTCGGAACGAACTCACGCCGTGGCGGAAGGGACTGCCCTGCCGATGTTCAGGTTCTACGGCTGGAAACCTTGGGCCGTATCACTGGGTTATAATCAAAAAGAAGGACAAATTGACCTGAATCGCTGCAGTGAAAAAGGTTTTGATATAGTCAGAAGACCTACGGGCGGCAGGGCTGTTCTGCATGCGGATGAATTAACTTATTCAGTTGTGATGAATGTTCCTCAAAATCTTTCCGTTCAAGATATCTATCGTTTGATCCATATAGTATTGCTGCAAGGAATGCGTAAGCTCGGCGCCGAAGGACTCGGTTTTGAAAAAGCACAGGCCGATTTGCGATCTTTTTATCAAAAATCCGCGATGTCGGTTTCCTGCTTCGCCAGCTCGGCGAGATACGAGATAGAATCTGACGGAAGGAAAATTGTAGGCAGCGCCCAAAGATTGTTCGGGAAAACATTGTTGCAACACGGATCAATCCTCTTGGATGCCGGACACGAACAGCTCTCGGAAGTCGCTACTTTAAAAACTGACGACGAGCGTAAACGTCTCCGTGATTTCATGCTTTCACACAGTATCAGCCTGTCAGATGTATGCAACAGAAAAATCGGATATGACGAAACAGTTGGAGCAATGACAGAAGCTGTAAGTCAATAGCGGAATTGGCTGCATAAAGATAAAACAAAAAAGTTTGAACTTTATGTTGAAAAATCAGAAACTATTTCATATTATGCGTGTTGATATGGTATAGGATATGGA
>JAQIDA010000146.1 GCA_027858275.1 Candidatus Kapaibacterium sp.
CTTTGACGCTACTCACAGCCCGGATTTGTTCCCCGCTCTGACCGTTTTGGCAATCAATTGCTCGGGTATATCTCGCATTAAGGGAGTCTCTCGCCTAATCAACAAAGAAAGCAATCGCGGCGCGGCTTTGAAGGAAGAATTTAATAAGCTCGGGGCGAAGATTACGGTTGACGGCGATTATATGTTGATCGGAGGCAGCAGTCTTACAGGCGGGACAGCTTCCTCTCACAATGACCACAGAATAGCGATGGCTCTTGCAGTCTCGGCATTCAACAGTGAGACTCCGATTGTGATTCAAGATTCCGAATGCGTAAATAAATCTTATCCAAACTTCTTCGATGATTTGCAATCCGTCGGAATGAGAATTGAAGAAAGACTCTAATTTTTAAAGCATATATAAAAAATCATCCGACGACAAAAAAGTCATCGGATGATAAATTTATCCAATCAATTGCTTGATCAGAGATTCACAGCTTCGCCGTGAGCGTCTGCTGCGGCTTCCATAACTGCTTCGTTCAATGTCGGGTGAGCGTGAATCGTTTGGAAAATGTCTTTGCCTGTCGCTCCGAGTTTGCGAGCGAGTCCAAGTTCGCCGAGCATCTCAGTTACATCCGGTCCGACCAAGTGAGCACCGAGCAATTTATCGTCGCCTGCGTCAAAAATCAATTTTACAAATCCCTTTGCCTCTCCGATACTGTGTGCCTTGCCGTTGGCTGTGAACGGGAACTTGCCGATTCTCAATTCGTGACCCGCGGCGGCAGCTTTTTCTTCTGTCAGTCCTATGCTTGCCACTTGGGGACTGCAATATGTACATCCGGGGATATTGGCGTAATCAAGCCCTTCAGAGGCTTTGCCGGCTATAACTTCCGCAACATGAACGCCCTCGGCGGAAGCTTTATGAGCCAACCAAGGTGCGCCGGCAATATCACCGATTGCGTAGACGCCGGCAATATTAGTCTGCATTTTATCATCAGTATTGATATATCCGCGATTCTGCTCAATGCCGAGATCTTCCAATCCGAGATTCTCGAAATTCGGCTGAATACCGATTGCGTTCAAAGCGATATCAGCTTTCAATACAACTGTTTCGCCTTTTTTGTTTTCAACCGTAACTTCAACCCCGTCGCCTACTGTCTTAGCGGACATAACTTTAGTTGTTGTCATCAGTTTAATTTTTGATTTTTTATAATGACGAGCGACTTCCTTAGAAACGTCGGCATCTTCCAAAGGCATGATACGACCCATCATCTCAACGATAGTGACCTTTGTGCCGAAAGCGTTATAAAAATACGCGAACTCCATGCCGATGGCACCTGAACCCATGATAATCATTTCAGCGGGAACCTTTTTGGGAATCATTGCTTCTGTACTTGTGATTATGCGTTTGTAGTCAACTTCGATACCCGGAAAGATTCTTGATCTTGCGCCTGTCGCGATTACTATGTTTTTGGCTTTGATAACATCAGTTATATTGCCCTCGGCGTCGCTGACTTCAACTTCTGAAGCAGATTTGAGTTTGCCGTTTCCGACAACATGCTCAATTTTATATTTTTTGAACAAATAGCCCACACCTTTGGACATTCTGTCGGCGACTTCGCGGCTTCGAGAAACAACTTTGGCGAAATCAACTGAGTAGTCTTTTATGTCTATTCCAAAATCAGAAGAATGACTCATGAACGTTTTATATTCAGCGCTTTTGAGCAATGCTTTAGTAGGAATACATCCCCAATTGAGGCATACGCCTCCGAGAGATCCACGCTCGACACATATAGTTTTCAATCCGAGTTGAGTCGCTCTGACAGCAGCTACATAACCGCCCGGTCCTGAGCCGATAACGACAAGATCACATTCGTGTATATTCATTTTAATTCCTTATATCCTATATTATTATAATCGTTCTCAATTACAAAAAGCAACTTAAGCATTATTTTGTTTTTAAAGAATATAATTATTTATTACTGTGAATTTTTGACGTTTATGGAGTGTGTTTATTCCTTCCCCATAAAAAAAGACCTCGCTGACAATTGTCTGCGAGGTCTTTATATTTAAGAGAGCTTGATATCAACAAATTTGAATAATTTAATAATATGTTTTCATGTGTTTCTTTAGAGATAACCCTTTTCTTCTCGAAAAATCTCTTTATATCAATTGAACAAGTCATCAACACTAACAACATCATCTTTTGAAATAGTTTCTTCAGGTTTTTTCAATTTATCGTTTCTAAGTATGACACTTTCACGATATTCATAAGCTTCCGGTACTTTTATGAATTCAATTTCGCTGTTATTTTTCAAAACGATTTGCTCTATTAAATCGAGGGAAACATTGAAATATTCTCGTCTTGTGTTAACAAGATTCACTCTATTGTTTTCAAATTCCTTATGAAGCTCATTTTCTAAACCGGGCGCATCGTCGGAATAGATCATTGCGTGAACGTCAAACTTAAACGGAACTGAAGCGTCACCAAGCTCTTTAACTCGATCCAAAGGCTCAAGCCGTCTTGTCATTCCAATTTTGTAAACGTCTTCGCCGAATGATCCGATATTAGAAA
>JAQIDA010000185.1 GCA_027858275.1 Candidatus Kapaibacterium sp.
GCTCGCTGCAAAATTCAAATCCGAAATATTTTTAATCAGAGACGGATTTGCGATTAACGCCAAATCTATAATCGGCGTTATGACTTTAGCGGCTGAGCAGGGCTGTGTTTTAAGCCTAAAAGTAGAAGGTGATGACGAATTTGTCGCTTCCGATGAACTTAAAGATTATTTTGAGTCCGGTTTCGGCGAATTATAACTTGTCAAAGCATTTTCCAGGTTCTTTTTTATAATATTGATTTCACAGGGCTTATCGGATCTAGTTTTTGGGGATCGAATAATTTTCATGTTTTTTTTAAATTAAAAAAAATAATAACTAAGATTGTTCAGACAACATGATCAAAGAAAAAAATATCAAAGAAAAAAATACTGAAACTTCCGGCAGTATATCACATGCTTATTTGGGTAACAATGTTGTCCGAGGTATACCATCTTCCGGCGGTATGGCATTCGGCAAGGCACTCGTTTTGCATCGCGAAGATGTGGTTATACCTACTGACAGAATTAATCCCGCGGATATTCCTAAAGAATTCAAACGTTTTGAGTCAGCAATAAAAACTTTGATTAACGAGTTCAACGATTTGCTTGAACGTGTAAAAAATGAGTCCGCAAATGTCGGGGCAATCCTTGAAACTAATATTTTGGTGCTGTCTGACCCGATTCTCTTAGATTCTATTAAGACTATGATCGAAGATGGTCTGTCGGCTGAAAATTCTATAATTAATGAATTTGCAAAGCAGACATCTTTCTTGAAAAAATCTAAGGATACTATCTTACGAGAAAGAGCCGTTGAGCTTGATCAAATCAAAGAGAGACTCCTTGGGATTATGCGTAATCAAGTAACTGATTATTCTCTGGGCAAACACGCTGTTGTCGTAGCACATGTATTAACACCGACTGATTTAGTGAAATTCAAAAAAGTAGGTGTTCTTGCTATTGTCGCTGAAATCGGCGGTATTACATCTCATTGTTCTATTCTTGCCCGTTCATTTGAATTACCCGCTGTTATCGGCGTACACAATATATGCGATCTTGTCAAAACAGGAGATTCACTGATCGTTGACGGTTATAACGGAGAAGTTGTAATCGCCCCTGATAAAAGTGATATTGAACAGTATCATTTGCTTAGAGAACGGGAATATGATCATAAAAAAGAACTTGGTGAAATTGTCAAACTTCCGTCAGTTACTCTTGACGGGAAGCATGTCAAATTGTCTGCCAATGTTGATTTTCCTAAAGACGTAGAAACTGCGATAATCAACGGAGCTGAGGCAATCGGTCTGGTCAGGTCTGAACATCTTGTAATAAGCAAACAGTTCTTTCCGAGCGAAGACTTGCAAGCAGAATGGTATAATCAAATTGCTCAACGTGCCTATCCTCGGACGGTAACTATACGAGCCTTTGATGTAGGCAGCGATAAATTCTCCGAAGGCTTACCGTATCATGAAGACAATCCTGCTTTGGGATTACGAGGTATTCGCTTTCTGCTCAAAAGAAAAGATATTTTCAACACACAGATAAGAGCTATTCTTCGGGCCTCAGCAAACAAGAATATAAAATTCATGATTCCGATGGTCTCGCGTGTATGTGAGATGCAGAACTCTTTGAAAATGATTGAAAAATGCAAAAGAGATTTAGAAAAGTCAGATATACTATTCGATAAAAATTTGCCTGTCGGGATGATGGTAGAGACTCCGGCAAGCGCGATTTTGGCCCACAGCTTTACTGACGATGTTGACTTTTTTAGCATTGGCACTAATGATTTGACTCAATATGTTCTTGCCGCTGACAGATCCAACGAGCTTGTAACAAGTGTCTATGATTCATTCCACCCCGCGATAATGCACCTTATTAAAATGACAGTCGAAGCGGCAAAGAAAAAAGATATTCCCGTTTCCGTTTGTGGCGAAATAGCAGGACATGCTGCGGCCGCAGGACTGTTAGTAGGATTAGGTGTTGATGAACTTAGTGTCTCAGCCTCCATTTTACCGGAGCTAAAAATGAGGGTGAGAGAATCAACTTATTCTGACGCCGTTAAAATTGCTGATAATCTTATACAGTGTCAATCTTGTGAAGAAGTAAAACAAGCATTGTCGATTACTTAAGAATATATTTGAATTAGAATTAAAGAAAAATGTCCGGCACTTTTTCAAAGTGTCGGACATTTTAATACATAATTCTACTTCTTATAAAATTCAGCGATAGTATCAAATACACATTTAATCTGATCCGATTCTAACTCCGCGAAAATCGGCAGAGCGATTGTTTCTGCAGCCAGCTTATCCGCAACGGGGAAGGCAGATTCATCATTATTCAAATAAGCAAAACAACCTTGCTTGTGGAATGGGACGGGATAATATATCTCGGAGCCGATTGAATTGTCAGCTAAGTGTTTACGCAGATTGTCGCGGTTTTCAACATGTATAACATATTGATTGTAAATATGATAGTTCTTGTGACCTGATTCTTTGTAAACAGCTTTTGGAAGGCGTACTTTATTGTTGTTGTCAAATTCCAAAACGCCTTCTTGTGTTGCCAAACCGGCATCGATGAACAATTTTGTATACAAGTCAGCATTGTCCCTGCGAGCCTGATGCCAATCGTTCAAATGAGGAAATTTGATATTAAGAACTGCTGCCTGCATAGCATCAAGTCTGAAGTTCCCGCCCACAAAATCGTGATAATATTTGGGTTCCATACCGTGATTGCGAGCTCGCATGAGTTTTTCGCCGATAGCTTTGTCTTTAGTAACTACAATGCCTCCGTCTCCGAACGCGCCGAGATTTTTCGTGGGATAGAATGAATAGCAACCGATAGTTCCCATAGAACCGACAGGACTGCCGTCCGAGTATTGACATCCGATAGCTTGAGCACAATCTTCAATAACATATAGATTGAGTTCTTCGGCAAGATCGCAAATTGGTTTCATATCCGCGCACTGTCCGTAAAGATGTACGGGGATAATAGCCTTAGTTTTATCCGTAACGGCTGCTTTGACAGCTTTAGGATCAATATTAAACGTAACAGGATCACTGTCCACAAAAACAGGAGTAGCTCCTACACGAGCAACTACGCCTGCAGTAGCGAAGAATGAATATGTCGGCAGAATTACTTCGTCGCCGGCTTTGATCTCCAAAACCATTAAGGCGATCAGCAAAGCGTCTGTTCCGCTTGAAACCCCGACGGCATAAGACGCACCGCAATATTCAGCAAGGTCTTTTTCCAACTGAGCAACTTCTTTCCCGAGGATCAGCATCTGTGATTCGGCGATTTCCAATAATTTGGGTTCTACTTCTTTTTTTATGGTCTGATATTGAAGCTTAAGGTCTAATAAAGGAACGTTCATAGTGTTTTATAAATCTATTGTTATTAATAAGTTAATTTGATTTACTTAATTGTGTTTGGCAATTATCAACACAAAATAATTCTCATGCTCCGAGCCGGGGCAGCGAGCTATAGCCGCACCGAAATCCGTCATGTCTGCATTGAATTCGCCTACACCGAGTATTCTTTTTCTGTTTTCTTTAGTTTCCGAACTTTCGTCGCGAATCAGTCTGTTGACAAACTCACGAGCATAATATTCATCGCCTGTTAAACCGGCGTCGATTGATTCAAAATAGTTCAATTCTATTGAAGCGATCCATTCGTCGGGGAGAGTGTAGCCCTGTTCGTGCAATTTGATATTTATACCTTTCCCGTCCGGATCGGTATGTGAAAAGTATTCCCGACGGATCATGTCCTTAGCTTTCTGATAAGCAACTTCGTTCAAAGTGTCATTCATAACTAATTGAGA
>JAQIDA010000295.1 GCA_027858275.1 Candidatus Kapaibacterium sp.
TTTTTTTATAAATTTGTTTTTTTATCTTATCAATATTTTGAGCTGTCAAAATGGAAGAAGAAAAAGCAAACCCGACGAAAAAAATGAAATACGGGTATGATATGCCCGGAGATCTTGTGCATCATGGAATAACGCAATTCGGAAATTCAAGTAAATTCAAAATTTATTTTGACCTTCTCGACAGGAAACAAGAAGACCGACACCGGAATAACAGACCTTCGCGCAACGAATTAATGGTGTTAAAAGAGTTCCCGGTATTTATCGGCGAAATATTATTTTTCATTCTACACGTAGGGCATAACGATTTAAGAGCTAAATATATATTCTCACCTATTATTAGAATAGCTGATTTTGATCTATTAAAGAAAACTTGTACTCTAATGAATGCTGCGTTGCTGTACTATAACAGATGTAAAAATCCAAAAAGCAAAGAACTTGGCGTAGATATTAAGCTTCTTGATGATATTATTAAAAAGGATGATAGCCGCAATGCTGCTATTAAAGAGGATTCTCTACTGAAAAACACCAAGGAAGAAATTCAACTGATTGCTGGCAACAGAGAGTATGAGAGATACAAACATGATAACAATGCGATTATCGAGTTGCTCAAATTAAGTGACTTTAAGGAATTTTTTAGAACCGGATATTCGAGATTCAATTGGAATCTCTATATGATTGAAGCCGTTGTAAAATATTGGGTCGTCGACAAGCATATTGAATATCTTCAAATGATAATATCAGATGCATCTGTTGAACTTGATGACGGAAGATCAAAAACAATAAGGGATAAAACTACAATTCTGATCTCTGAAATGAAAGAACTTCTGAACAATTCGCTGTTCGAAAGACGACGTTATAACAAAGACAAATTGTACCCTGCTTATCACCTGCTAAGACAAGAGCATTTTATCAATATGAGTTTTGTTGAATTCAAAAAAGTGATTAATAATCTTGAGGGCTCAATAGTATTTTATCAGCGCACCTTACAATATGAAGCAGCAATCATTATTTCAACTATTTGTAGACGGTATTATTCCCTTGAGAGACCAAGAGGCATGTATGATATTACTTTCAGTATAGGGAACAAGATAAAGAACAAGAATATCGAAATGCGTAAAGCTATGAAGAGTAGTTCGAATTTTTCATCTAAGAACATAAAAACCCACAATCTAAATCCTGAATTTGAAATAATTCTTAAGAAAATGAAATCTCTGTTATAGTTTATTGATTGCTCAGTTTTACAAGACCTTATCTGCTACAGACAAGATAAATTTCCGACAATATTCAACACCTGCTTGAAATCTTTAGTGAAAACTTAGGATTATATGACCTATTGTATAGTTTGCATTAATTGATGAGTATTATTCTACTATTATATATCATCACTTCCACAATAATTCCACATTTATGCTTCATCTGTGGATTATTATTTTGCACAATCTCCACATACAGGCTACAGCTCTGTTTATTAGACCTTTATTATATATTTTACTGCGCTCCACCGACTGTGTAAACATATTACTATTGTTATGTGTCATTATATATGTAGATAATTTTTACATAATTTTGAAAGGATCTATTATGGATTCAAAAATCACACTAGTTTCAATCGACGAGCTCAAGGACATTATTAAAGAGAGCGTTAGAGATGAAACAACAAGTTTAGTGGGGCTATTAGGCGATTCAGAAAAGGCACAGCCTATAACGGATCAAGGATTGATGACCCGCAAGCAATTGAAAGAGTATTTACAATGCTCCTACCCTACCATTGACAAAATGGTCAGAGAAGAAACTATCCCACATTTAAGAGCTGGCAAAAAAATCTTATTCAGCAAGAATGAGGTAATGAAAGCTCTATCCCCCAATTCAGATCAAATAAAAAAGAAGTACGGAGGAAAAAATGTTAATTAGAATTGAAATTGTTACTGAAAAAAATCGGCGGATTAATCTACGCAGAGATCTAATGCTGAATATTGAAATCAATATCACAGAGAAATCTACAGCAACGTACAAGAAAATGACTATTAACTAATGATTTAGGGCATCACTGATGGGTGTTGCCCAAATATTTATAATTGGAGAAACGAATGAGAAATAATCTTATCAAAAATGAAATATTGGATACCCTAGATATTCAACGAGCGATCAAATCTATGATCCCTGACGCTGTTCACAGGAAATCAATTCTGTCACCTTTAAGGGAAGAAAAATCCGCATCATTTGCTATTGATTTCAACACAGGGAAATGGAATGATTTCGGCGGAGAACAAGGCGACATTATCGATCTCGTTAAAAAAGTAAAAAAAGTTGAATTTGTGGACGCTCTTGATTATCTGAGCAACTATGCCGCTACTGTTAGTAACGATAACCCACAAAGAACCACAGGCAAGCAAGAAGATAATAAATCAAATTCAAAACTGCCCGAAATACGAAAAAACGACATGACCGGATATGTTAGAAATTTGGAAACGGATAAATACACTGAAATATCTGAGCAAATTTCAAATCGGAATCTAAACAAAGAAACTCTTGCTAAACATGGAGTCGGAGCAAAAACCGATTGGAGCGGCAGACAATGCTTTATATTCCCCTATAATACCAACGACAACGGATCTGTCGCAACTTATAAGCAGATCTCGTATGTTAGCGGCAAGAAGCCCAAAAACGGTATTGTAGGCAATTCTAAAGCGATTCTTTATCCTGAAGAACATCTTAAGGATAAAAATATTTTTCTCTGCGAAGGAGAATTGGACGTGTTTGCTCTGTTGACATATAATATTAAAGCTGTCACCGGTACCGCAGGAGCATTAACATTTAACAATTCGATGGCTGAGAAGCTTGCCGGAAAAAATGTGACCATAATTTATGACAATGATGATGCGGGACAGAAAGGAGCTCAGAAAGCCGCACAACTCATCTCGCAATATGCCGAATCCGTCAGACTAGCTCAATGGGATGTTGATGTTGAAGGATACGATGTTTGTGATTTTTCAGCAGGCGGAAGAACAGGTGATGAACTTGCTGTTATATTGAACAGTGCAGTTCCCTTCAAATCAGCAGATACAAAACCAAGAAGCGAAATAAGCGATCAGTCAGAGTTCAATTCAAAAGTAATTGAAGCAGCAGTTGAATTTATTTACGATCATGGTAATTTTCGAGATAATTTAGCTACCGAATTCATGTTTGACGAATTCTTTAGAAATGGTATTGACGAATCAACTATATGCTGTGTGGACAGTGGGACGCAACGACGTTTGTATCTGTATAAAAACGATATTTGGGAGAAGGTCTCAGCCGATAAAGTAAAAAATCAGATCAGGAAGCTTGTGTTGAGAAAGATATTCACCAACAGCCAACTCAACCAAACTGTTGATATGCTTAAAGCAGCTGCAAACGTTGACTATAAGTTGTTAGACAAAAGATCCGACCTCATCAATTTATCAAATTGTGCTTATGATCTCTATGAATACAAGACGATAGAACACAGCCCGGTGTTCTATTTCACTCACAAGACCGAGTACGATTTTGACGAGAATGCCCTGTGTCCGTTTTTTGATAAAACATTGAAAGACTATAGCGACAATGATCCTGACTGGATCAAAACATTTTGGGAAATTGCCGGACTCTGTTTAACAGACAGAACGCATTTTCAAAAGATGTTTTTCTTCTATGGAGGCGGAGGTCGAGGCAAGGGTGCTTTACTGAGAGTCTTGACAAAATTAACCGGGAATGGAAGAACAAAATCCGGTTTAAAAACTAAAAATCTCAATAAAGACTTCTATAAAAAAGCTTTGATCGGCAAACATCTTGCAATTGCCGGCGATCTACCACCCTTCATGGTAAATATTGATTTTGTCAAAGAACTGACAGGTGAGGACAGGCAATCAACCGATGTGAAATTCGGCGATGAAATTGAATTTACGAACAAAGCTAAAATGATATTTGCAACTAATACACTGACTGAATTTAGCAAGGATGAACCTATCAAACCGATAACGAGACGTATTATTATACTTAAATTCGACCAAGAGATCAAGAAATCGGACGGCAGGATTGAAGATAAATTAACGGCTGAACTTCCCGGTATTTTCAACAAGGCAATTGTCGGATTGAAAAGACTCATTGAAAATAATGATTTCACCGATACTGTCAGAGGTATTCAATTAGTGAAATCGTATGAGCAGACTAACAGGAATTATATAGAGGATTTCTTTGACTCACACTTGATTGCAGATCCAAATGGTTCAGTTTTTTCAATTGAGATATATCAAGCCTTTCTTAACTACATGAGCGATCGAGTACCGGGAGGATTAAACAACAAGAATTACAAAATTGACACGAAAAAGCTCGGAAGAGAATTGAACAGGTATGAACCATTTCTAAAAATCAAGATTACAACTTCAAAGAAGCGATATTCGGGTGAAGGATCAACACAAAGCACTGTGACGACTTTGTATCACGGGATTAGACTCAAAACAGAGATTGATTTCCTTGCTGAGACCGGACACGAGCAGACGGACTATGATGAAGAAATTCCGTTCTGAATACTTGAAAGTAGGGTATGAAATAAGTGTGTTCATGCAACAAATATTACGCAATAACTTGAATTAACAGGGCTTAGCCTTGTTGGAAGAAGTGTTGGAAGAAAACACTCATGCAACAACGATTCTATAAACACAAAAGAAATATAGACTTAGAGATGTAATAAAATGTTGCATTGTTGTTGCTTGAAAATTCAATCCAACAGAAAAACATATAATTAATAATTATTCACGGTTTTCAGGCTCTTGCAACATCATGCAACAGCCTTCCAACTCTCTTGCAACAAGTCTTGCAACATAGTTAAGTATGGATATATCAAATAGATAGTTAATAAATGTTGCTAGAGAGCCATTGAAATAGGTTATAGTTTCATACGCGCACGATAGATGAAAGATAGTTTTTAATAATACAATTTTTAATCACAACCAAAGCAGATTATATATGAGATCAAACAAGAACAGACTTCCCGGCAAAATCTTCTTGAGCTGCTTGAACAAATCTTTGCTCAATAGTGAATTAGCA